>DATHTG010000442.1:0-1696 GCA_035463515.1 Candidatus Limnocylindrales bacterium | reverse complement strand
AGAGCCACGGCGACGAGTACCCGGAGGAGTGCCAGGCCGATGGTCCGGAGCTCACCGAGTGGTGTCCGGTTGTCGATCGGCGCGACGGTCTGCCAGACGAAGTTGACGACGAACCCGCCGGCGATGACGAGCCCGGCGAGGAGCACCGGTGTCTGCCGCCGTCGCGCAGCGCCGCTCGCGGCGACCCAGCGCCAGACCACGACCGCGAGGAGCGCGCCGCTCAAGGCGGTCAACAGCAGCGTCTCGATCCGACCGAGCGGGTCGAGTGCGGTATACGCCGCGAACCAGCGGTCGACGGTCGAGATGCACGTCGGACAGTCCCACCAGCCGATCGGGCGCTCGCCGTACGCTTTCGCCATCGTCCAGCCGGCCTGCACGACGATGAACCCGACCGCGAGGGCCCGATCGAGGTTGCGCGCGATGCGTCCCGCCGGGTAGGCGAGGATCACCAGCGCGAAGAGCGGGTCGAACCAGCCGTGACCGAGGTTCGCGACGTACGCGACGGTCGCCACGTCGCTGCTCGTGAAGTCGCCGGCGAACCACACGAACCCCGTCAGCACGGCGAGCGGAGCGATGCGGTTCCCTGGGCGACGGTCGGCGATGATCAGGCCCGCCGCGATCATCGACCAGCCGACCGCGAGGTCGGCGAGCAGCAGTGCCGGGCTGCGATCGGCCGTGCGGAGCAGCTGGGAGGTCGCGAACGGGCCGAACACCGCAGCGACGAGGCCGATCGAGGCGAGCACGATCCGCCGGCGCGTAACGCTCATGGCAGTGCCGCGGCGACGAGCGAGCGAAGCGCCGCGCCGTCGAGCCGATCCTTGGCGATGAAGCCGGCGACAGGGCTCGTCCGGACGCGGTCGCCGTACGCCTCGGGATCCCGGCTGGAGATGAGGACGACGGAGCTCGTCGACGCACGCACGGCCAAGTGCTCGGCGACCGTGAATCCATCGATATCCGGCAGGCCGAGGTCGAGGAGAACGACGTCGGGCGCGAGCTCGGCCGCGGCGGCGAGCCCGCTTCGTCCGTCAGCGGCCTCGCCCACGACCGTCCAGCCGTCGCGCTCGAGCAGGCGGCGAGCGGTCGCGCGGAAGCCCCCATGATCGTCGATCACGAGGACCGTGGACGCCGTCATGTCGCCCGCACCCAAGGCTGGCGACCGAGCATCTCGAGCCAGCCGTCATCCGGCAACTCCGAATCCTCGTACGTGGTCATCAGCCGTTGGCCATCGAACCGCCACCGATGGCTGTGATCGCCCCAGAACGGAGGCGCTTCGACGGTGATCGACAGGAGATCGCCGTCCACCGTGTAGTGCCCGCGCGCAGGACCGCCCGGCCATGTCTGGCCCATCGTGGTCTCGGGGACCTCCGCCCAATCCCCGTCGGCCTCGAACACCCACGAGATGCGGATCGGGCCGACGTCCGGATCGTCGAAGGTCTGGGTGAACACACCTGTCGGAAACCCATCCGGTCGAATGCCCGCGGGCGCCGGCGTTTCGCGGGTGGCGCAGCCCACGACCGTCACCGCCACCACCAACGTGGCCCCCAGCATCGCCAAGTGTCGAGAACCGACCATGGCCGGAACGATACGAGGTCGTCGTTCCGGTTCCATCGGGGTCTTCCCGGAGTCGGATTCCCACGTCCGCCCTGATGGCAGGGGCCCGTCGCCGTCCGAGGCTGGAGGAACCGGCGTCTGGCCG
>DATHTG010000441.1:0-4889 GCA_035463515.1 Candidatus Limnocylindrales bacterium | reverse complement strand
AGCGCGTTGATCCCTGATTCGAGCTGGTCCGCTGTGACCGGCCCGATCACCGCCACGAGCGGCATCAGCGCGATCGCGGGAAATGGAGCGAACGGCACGTAGAACCGGCCGCCGATCGGGATCACATCGGCGCTGCCTAGCGCCGTAGCGAGCCACGTGCGCCCGTGCAGGAACGCGTCCGCGAGGTAGAAGAAGTCGCCACGGCCGGCATCGAAACGCCGGTCGGCGAGCCAATAGAGGACCACGGACAGCGCCGCGACCGCGAGTCCGATCCTCACGCCCGCACTTCTCCGTACCGATGGTCCTGCTCCACCCGCGATTCGTCCCGTAGCCGCGACAGAGGGCGTCCGTGACCATCCTGGTAGGTCACGCAGCCGTCACCTGCATGCACAATTGCTGGCGCGATCCGAACGATCGAACCGCCGGAGGTCGAGTCGACATCCCGATGCAGACACGCGTCGTCAGGCCGCCGTCCATCGCCCTCATCATGCCCGCGTACAACGAGGCGGCCCGCATCGACCAGACGATCGCGACCGTCGCGCGGTATCGAGCCGCCCTAGGCGACAACATCCGCGCCGTCTTCCTCGCGGACGATGGATCGACCGATGACACGGTGTCTGTCGCCGAACGCGCCGCACAGCGAGAAGGGACGGCCATCGACGTGCTGTCGTTCCCGCATCGAGGCAAGGCGTCGACCGTGCGCGCCGCGATGCTCGACGTCGCCGTCCGATCTGATGCTGACTACCTCATGATGCTCGATGCCGACGATGAGCTTCGCGTCGACCAGCTGGACCACGTCGCGTGGTCGGCGGATGCGCGAACCGTGTATATCGGCCGGCGCGACCACGAAGCGAAGGGAGCGGCGGCGCCGACTCTGGTCCGGCGGCTCATGTCGCTCGCGATGCGATCTGCGTCTCGGGTCCTGCTCGGGCTGCCATACCGCGACACCCAGTGCGGGTTCAAGCTGTTCCCGCGAGATATCGCGCACGATCTCTTCATCCAACAGCGATCGACGGGCTGGACGTTCGACGCAGAGATCCTGTTCATCGCCCACCGGGTCTCTCACCTCCCGGTCGTCGAAGTCCCCGTCATCTGGAAACCTCGCGGAGTCAGCCGCGTCCGGCCACTTGCAGCGGCGATCAGCGGCCTCGCCCTGTTCGGGACGGCGTGGAATCGTGTCCGAGGCGCGTACCGACCGGTCGGCTCGAACCGCATCGATCGCCCTCATCCCGCGACGATCAAATCCTGACTCCGATCATCGTGCGAGCGCCTCGCCGAGACTCTGGCGAGGATCGGTCGCGGCGTGGCCGACGAGGAACACGGCGATGAGTGTCACCCAGAACGCCACCGGATAGGCGACCGGCGGCGTGATGCCGACAAGCGGCCACGCGGTGACGAGGGGAATGACGACAGCCCACCATCGTCCGGATGCGAGCAGGTATGCGACCGGCACAAGCAACAACAACGCGTAGTGGTCCCAGAGGATCGGTGAGAGGAGCTGGCTCGCGATCACGGCGACCATGTACGACGCCTCGTCGGTGGCCCAGCGGATCGAGGCCAGGAACAGCGCGGCCACCGCGACACTGCTGATGAGCTGGATCACCCCGGCGACCTCTGCCGACGCTCCCTCAGCGAACGCGATCGCGCCTGGCGTGAAGTTGTGCTCGGTCCGGATCGGGTCGCTGACAGCCCGGATCAACGTCAGGAAGTCCGTCCAGGACGTCAGGCCGGCAAGCAGTGTGGTGACCCCGGCCAACAGCGCGAGTACGACGGCGCCCGCTGCGACCGCGCGCAACCGCCGTTCCAGCAGTGCCCACAGGAGCAAGAGACCCGGCTGCAGCTTGATCGCCGCACCTACCGCGCCGACGACCCCGAGGATCGCGGGCCGATCGAGCCATCGCCACCCGAGCGCGAACAAGAAGAAGAGGATCGGGCCGACCTGTCCGAGCTTTACCGCGTAGACGAACGGGAAGGACCACCCAGCCAGAAGGATCGTCGTCCAGCGGACGGTCATCGACACCGGCATCGCCAGCGCGCCGACGACGAAGGCGGCCACGGAGATCACGATCCACGTCCACGTCGCGGACGTCGCGCTCAGCGCACCGAATGGGAGGAGGAATGGGGCGAACGTCGGCGGGTAATAGAAGAGCCCGAAGCCGCCGGTCTGCGTATAGGACATGTCGTATAGGGGTCGTCCCGTCAGGAGACGGTCGGCCGCCCGGTGGTACGCGAGGAAATCGAACCCGAGCGTGTCGCCGGCGACCGCAAGCGTCGCTCCAACGCCGACCGCGATGGAGAGGACGGCCACAAGCGGGAGGCTCGTCCGCGCCAAGCGGCCGATGCGTTGGCGATCCATCACGCGCCTTCGGTGGCGCGCCGGCGACTCCCTCGGTGCAAGAACGGGATGCGGAACAGATCCCAAGCGACGCGCATCGCGAGCGACGGGCCCGCGCGCATCCGGGATCCGCGCTTGTCGAACCAGCGGATCGGCACGATCGCGAGCCGGTAGCCGCGGCGGCGCGCGAGGTAGATCAGCTCGACGTCGAACACGATGCTCGTTACCCGCTGGCGCTCGAAGAGGTCATGCGCGGCTTCGCGCGTGAACCCTTTGAACCCGCACTGCGTGTCACGGACGGGGCCAGCGACCCACACCGACGCGAGGAGATGGAAGGTGTGGCCGAGGAGCCGCCGGTACGCGGGCTGTGTCGCTCGCATGTCCGATCCGTCGGGCTGGATGCGCGAGCCGAGGGCGACGTCGTGGTCGACGAGGGCTGCCGTAAGGAGCGGGATCTGATCGGGTGGGGTCGCCATGTCCGCGTCGGCGAAGATCACGAGGTCGCCGGTCGCCGCGAGCATCCCGGCACGCACAGCGGCGCCCTTGCCGCCGTGCGGCACGCGCAGGACCCGAAGCGATGTCGCACCGTCCGCACCGCGAACTTCGGACCTGGCCTCGACGACCGCCACCGTCCCGTCGGTGCTGCCGTCATCGACGACGAGGACATCGATCTCCGCAGGCAATTCCGCGGCGCCTGGCGCGCCGTCGCGCGCGCGATGGTCTTTCCGTCGCAGATAGCCGAAGAGCTCGTCCAGAGCGGGCCCGATCCGTTCAGCCTCGTTGTAGGCCGGGAGGACGATCGTCAGGCTCACGGGACCCAGTATCCGCCGAACTGGAGCACCGATATCAGGGTGAACAGCCCGGCGGAGACGATCGGCCACATCCGGCGAACCGCCGCGCCGCGGTTCGCGATGATCCACACGAACGGGAACGCGAGCATCGTGATGCGACCGACCGCCTCCAGGGAACCGCTCGACAGTTCTGCCGCGATGAAGAGGGCGGGGACGAGCCAGTACTCCGGCCGCATCCTGTCGGCGCGGACGAAGACGAGCAGGAAGACGGACGCGAGCAGCGTCAGGAGCAGGGCTGCCTGATACGGCGTGAACATCGCCGCGATCGTGCCGTCCGCCGATGCTCCGCCGAGGCCTTCCCTGCCCCACGCCTGCTGGGCGTCGAGGTAGCCCGTCGATGATCCGGTCACCGACGCGACGAACAGGAAGTACGCCGCTGCCGACAATGGCCCCAGGAGCAACCAAGCCGTCGACGGCGTCGGCCGCCAACCGTTGCGTCGCAGCAGGATGATCGCGAGTGGCAAGAGCAGGGCGATGCCCTGGACCCGACACAGCACGGCCAAGCCGAGCGCGACGCCCGTTCGCATCGGCTGGCCGCGTTCCGCCGAGAAGAATGCCGTGAGCATCAAGAGCAGGAACAGGCTCTCCGTGTACGCCATCGTGAACACCGACGCGAAGGGATAGATGATGAGAAGCGCCGCGGCGAGCCTGGCCCGCCGCCGACCGAGATACGGCGTTCCGAGCTGGACCAGCAGCGACAGGGCGGCGATGAACGCCACATTGGCCACGAGGATCGCCACGATCCCCTCGGAGCCGGGGAACGGGGCCGACAGCGCGCGGACGACCGCCGGATAGAGCGGCGGGAACGCGACGTTCTCGTATTCGCCTGAGACCGGTCCTGCCTGGTACCCGTCGCGGACGATCCCGAGGTAGTACCACCCGTCCCAGCTGGTCAGGCTGCGCAAGATCGGGGCGTCGACGCCGGGATCCAGCGCGGGGTTGCGCGGGATCAATGTTTCCGCCGTGAATGCAGCGAGAAGCACGAGCAGTCGGCTCGCGACGAAGATCATCACGAGACCACGGTCGAGCTGGGTTCGGGCCGCGAGATCCCCGATCCGCGAGCGCCATCCCTCCGCGGGATACGGGACGACACGAGACACAGTCACGAGCGACAGCCTAGCGTTCGCGCGATGCCGCGCGGCCCCTCGTGCGTACACTCGGCAATGGGACCAAGGGAGGATGGCGTGCGAGCCGATGACGGTTGACCGTGGCGCGCATGGATAGTGTCGAACGCATCGGTCGGCTCGTCGTCGGGTTCGCCCGGCAGAACCGCCGAGCCCTTCGTGACGCGCTGATCCTGGTCGGGATCCTTCGGGCGATCGTGTACTTCGCTGTCCAGGGGATCCACCCATGGACGTTCGTCGGGATCGATGCACGTGCCTATTGGGGCGTCGACCTCGCGCACCCGTACGCGGCATCCGCGGTCGGCGAATACTCCACGTACCTCTATTCGCCGGCGTTCGCCCTCGCGCTCTCGCCGACGTACGTGCTGCCCTTCGAAGCGTTCTACGCGCTGTGGACGATCGCGTCGGTGCTCGTGCTGGCCTGGCTCGTCCGACCCTGGCCGTGGGCCCTGCTGATCCTGTTCCTGCCATGGACGTACGAGCTCTTCGTCGGACAGGTCCATCTGTTCATCGCCGCGGTGATCGTGCTGGGTTTCCGATACCCGGCCTTGTGGGCGTTCGGTCTGCTGACGAAGGTCA
>DATHTG010000440.1:0-2953 GCA_035463515.1 Candidatus Limnocylindrales bacterium | reverse complement strand
TCGCCTTCCTCGCGCTCCTGTATCTGTTCCTCGCGCGCGTCGTCCGGTCGCTGCTCCGTGACCTCCGTGCCGCCGCGCGAGAGCCGGGGGCGTCGCTCGGTCGCCTGATCGTCATCGAGTCGCCAGGCGGTGACCCCGAGGCCGGCCGGTCGTTCGATCTCGACGCGATCACGACACTGGGCCGTGATGTGAACAACGCGATCGTGGTCGAGGACCCATTCGCCTCCGCGGAACACGCGGTGCTGACGTATCGCGGTCGGAGCTGGTACGTCGAGGATCTCGGGAGCACGAACGGCACGTACGTCAACGGCCGGGCGATCGCCTCGATCGCGCCGGTCGGCTTCGGCGACGAGCTCTCGATCGGGCAGGTCCGGCTGCGGCTCGAACGGGCACGGTCCGCGTGACCGGGAGGAGCCGGCCGGCGCAACCGCCCCTCGAGCTGCCCCGGATCTTGGGCTACATCCATCCTCGCCAGCGCTGGACCGAGGCTCGATTGCTCGCGATCGTCGGCCTGGCACTGGTCGTCGGGAGCGTGTCGCTGAGTGCCGGGCTGACCGGCAAGCTGGCCCTCTATGCGCCCCATGGGCTGGTGATCTACCTCGTCGCGCTCGCGGGCGCCCACATCGCCCAGGTCCTTGCCGGCCGCCGATCGGATGAGGTGCTCCTGCCCGTCGTCGGGTTGCTCGGCGGGATCTCGCTCCTGCTGATGCAGCGCCTGCCCCAGGAGCTCCAGACGATGGAGGCCGGGGGTTCGACGCTCGGACTCGGCGATGTCCAGCTCATCTGGCTGGTGCTCGGTGTGATCATCGCCACGACGCTCGGTATCGTCGTGCGCTCCGACAGCTGGCTCCGGCGGTACAAGTACACGTGGGCCGCCGCGGGGATCGGGCTGCTGCTGCTCACCTTCGTGTTCGGCACCGACGTCGCCGGTCAGCGCCTCTCGCTCCGGATCGGGCCGTTCGCCGGCCAGCCGTCCGAGCTCCTCAAGGTGATCCTCGTCGTGTTCCTGGCGGGCTACCTGTCCGAAAACCGGCCTCTGCTCATCGAGCAGGACACGCGTCTGGGGCCGATCCGACTGCCGCCGCTCCCGTACCTGGCCCCGATGGTCGCGATGTGGGCGATCGCGCTGCTCATCGTCGTCATCCAACGCGACCTCGGCGCCGCGTTGCTGTTCTTCGCCGTCTTCCTCGCGCTCGTGTACGCGGCTACGGGCCGGATCAGCCTGGTCGTCATCGGCACGGTCCTGTTCTTCGCGGGCTCCGCGCTCATGGCCGACCTCTTCCCGCACGTCCGCGCCCGTGTCGAGATCTGGCTCGATCCGTTCGCCGACCCGCTCGGGGCGGGCTTCCAGATCGTCCAATCGCTCCATGCCTTCGCGCGCGGCGGGCTCATCGGGACCGGGTTGGGCGAGGGACTGCCGATGGTCGGCGGCCGGCTGCCCATCCCGGAGGTGCACACGGACTTCCCGCTTGCCGCGCTCGGTGAGGAGCTCGGGCTCGTCGGCGTCATCGCGATCCTGGGGCTGTTCTTCGTCGTCATCGAGCGCGGGTTGCGTATCGGCGCGTCGGCGGCAGACGACTTCCGGGCGATCCTGGCCACGGGCCTCGCGCTCGTGGTCGGGGTCCAGGCGTTCATCATCGCGGCCGGCAACCTCAAGGTGCTGCCGCTCACCGGCGTGACGCTACCCTTCGTCAGCTACGGCGGCTCGTCGCTGGTCGTGAACGCGATCGTCGTCGGGTTGCTGCTCGCGTTGTCCGACAAGGGTGTCGAGCCGCCGCCTCCGCCGGATCAGGTCCGGCGCTGGCGCGATCGACTCCGACCTCGGCGGGCGCGCTGATGCTGGCGACGTCGACGCGCCGTCGACCGCTCGGACGGACGATCGTGCATGTCGCGCTCGTGCTGGCGCTCGCGTTCGGTGTGCTCGCCGGGGCCGGCGGGTATTGGGCCGTGGTCCGATCCACGGAGCTGTCGCACTCGCCCTACGACCCGGCGGTCATCGCGGCCAGCCGGACCGTGCCCCGCGGCGACATCGTCGACCGCGAGGGCAACGTCCTCACGCACAATGAGCAGGATGCGAACGGCGAGCTATACCGGCGCTACAGCGGCGATGAGATCAGTCACGTCGTCGGCTACGCGTCGCCACGGTACGGGCGGGTCGGGCTCGAGCTGACCTACGACGCCGAGCTCGCCGGGCTGGCTGGCGACCCGCTCGCCGACGCGCTTCGCAAGTTCGGCACGAACCCGTACGACCCGAAGGACCTGCACCTCGCACTGTCTTGGGACCTCCAGCGGGCGGCGGTCCGGGAGCTCGGCAGGCGTCGGGGAGCCGTCGTCATGCTCGACCCACGCAACGGCGAGGTCCTCGCGCTCGCCTCGACCCCGACATACGACGCCTCCGCCATCACCGACCCGCGGACCTCGCAGCGGACCTTCGAGGCCCTTCGCGATGACGAGGCGGAGCCGCTCTTGCCGCGCGCCACCCTCGGACGGTACGTGCCAGGTTCGGTGTTCAAGGTCGTCACGGCGATCGCCGGGCTCGGGTCCGGGTCGATCTCGCCGGCGACCACCTACGAGGAGCAGCCGGCCGCGGAGGAGGACGGGCTGCGCGTCCAGGGCTTCCGGGTCCGCGACGGCCACCACCCGCAGACCGGCAACGAGCGTCTCGACCTCATCGGCGCAACCGAGGTGTCATGCAACGTCTGGTACGCCCTGACCGGGCTCGAGACCGGCGGGGAGGAGCTGCGCCGGTACGCCGACCTGCTTGGCTTCGATTCGCCGATCCCGTTCGATCTGCCGACCGCGACCTCCCAGGTCACGAACGGGAAGGGGTCGGAGCCCGGAGGCTTCGTGGACGACGTGGAGCTCGCGAATGCCGCATACGGGCAGGGCGAGACGTTCGTGACGCCGTTCCAGATGGCGCTCGTGGCGGCGGCCGTCGCGAACCGCGGCGACC
>DATHTG010000439.1:0-7530 GCA_035463515.1 Candidatus Limnocylindrales bacterium | reverse complement strand
TCTCGTGCACTACAACACCACCGCCGAGGTCGACCGCGCGCTCGAGGAAGTCGAGCACCTCGCCACCGTGCGAGCGTGACCGACCCGGCGAGCGTCCAGGCTCGACTCGGCCGGTCGTTCGACCCGGAGGAGCTGCGTCGGATCAAGCGTCTGAGGGTCCGCCACTCCATCGCCGAGGACCGCCGCGACATCGAGGGCCTCGTGGCGACGCTGTCGCCGGATTGTGTCTACGAGATCGCCGTCACCGGGCAACGCTGGGAGGGACACGTCGGGGCCCGCGCGTTCTACACCGAGCTGTTCACGGCCTTCCCTGACAACGTCTTCGCCCTATCGGAGATCGTGATCGGACCACAAGGCGTCTTCGAGGTCGCGACGCTGACCGGTACGAACCACGGGCCGTGGGCCGGATCGCCGCCGTCCGGGCTGGCCGTCAGGCTCGAGGTCCTCATCCTGTTCCCATGGGACCCGCTGACGGGCCTGTTCCGCGGCGAGCGCATCTGGTTCGACCGCGCATCCGCAACGGACCCGACGTCGCGACCCGGGGGCCTAGGATGAGCAGATGTCTGGGCACGGGCACCGGTCGCGCGGCCGGCTGATCTCGACCGTCACCGCGCTCGCGCTCGCCACGGCGGCGTGCTCCTCGACCGCGGACGGCTCCCCGCCGACGAGGACCGGGGAACCGCCGACCGACAGGATCCCGATCATCGTCGACGCCGACTTCGACGTCAGCGACATCGCCGCGGTCGCGATCCTGCTTCGCGATCCTGCGGTCGACGTCCGGGCGATCACGATCAGCGGAACGGGCCTGGTGCACTGCCAGGCCGGGCGGTTGATGACGCGCTACCTCATCGACGAGCTGGGCGCCGGCGACATCCCGTTCGGCTGCGGCCGCGAGTCCGGCGGCACCGACGCACATCCGTTCCCCGAGGCGTGGCGAGCTGCCGCAGACGACGCCTTCGGGCTCGACATCCCGCCACAGGCCGAGGCCGGCGTCCCACGGGATGCGGTCGATGTCATCCGTGCAGCGGTCGATGACAGTCCGAGCGCGCCGACGATCGTGGCGCTCGGACCTCTCACCAATCTCGAGGACGCGTTCGCCGCGGACGACACCCTCGCCGACCGACTCGCCGGCGTGCATGCCATGCTCGGGACCGTCGAGGCACCCGGCAACGTCATGGTCAACGGGATGTCGCCCGACGACCCGCTCGAGTGGAACGCCTACGCGGACCCATCGGCCGTGTCGGCGCTCTTCGCCTCGGACGTGCCGGTCTCGATCGTCCCGCTCGATGCCACGGACGACGTGCCCGTCCCACCGGATCTTGCGACGCGCCTCGAGTCCGACCACAAGGCAGGTGGCGCCGACCTCGTCTACGAGCTGCTCATCCGGTACCCGGACCGCGTGCGTCCCGACTCCGGGCAGCAACTCTGGGACGAGCTGGCGGCGCTCACCGTGAGCGATCCGGACCTCGTGGAGTGGGAGGACACCACGGTGACCGTCGGACCGGACGGGCGGCTCGTCGAAGACGAGTCCGGCAAGACCCTCCGATTCGCGGCGTCCGCCGACCGAGCGGCCGTCGAGGCGACGCTCCTCGAGGCGCTTCGTCGCGGCGAGCCCCGGGCAACGCCGTTCAGCGTCGTGGGCTCGATCGCCGTCACATTCGACGGCTCGACGTGTTCCGTGACCGGGACGTCGGAACAGCCCGGGGTCCACGAACTTCGATACGCAGGTCCGGACGGGACCCCCTCGGGCGCCGGAGCCGTCGGGATCCGCGCTCCGCAGGACTGGGATGACCTCCGGCTGCAGTTGCCGGCGATCGATCCGGACGGGCCGCTGCCTGAGTGGCTGTCTCCGGGACCGTTCGCCGTGGACGCCGATGGCACGGGCGAACCGGTCGTCGCGGCGGGTGCGCTCGACGAGGACGTCGCCGGCGTCTTCTGCTTCTCGGGCACCTGGCCGTCCTTGATCTTCGTGCCGGGTCGCCCCGTCCAGGTCGGCGCCGGCGCGATCGGCGCCACGTGACCGCCGACCCCGAGGCTGCGTGACGCTCGCCCGCCCGGCTCTCGACGCGATCGTGGTCGGGGCTGGGCCCAACGGCCTCGCGGCAGCGCTGACCCTGGCCCGTGCCGGGCGATCGGTCCGGGTGTTCGAAGCGGGCGCCTCCGTCGGCGGGGGGACGCGGACCGAGGAGCTGACGCTCCCCGGCTTCCGCCACGACGTCTGCTCGACGATCGTGCCGCTGGCCCTCGCCTCGCCGTTCTTCCGGACGATCGATCTGGACGCGCTTGGCGTCGAGTTCGTGCATCCCGACGCGCCGGTCGCCCACGCCCTGGCCCCCGATCGGGCGGTCGTCCTTGAGCGCTCATTCGCAGCGACCGCCGCGAACCTCGATCGTGACCGGCGCTCTGATGACGGCTCGGCGTGGCGACGGTTGTTCGCGCCGCTGGCGCGTGACGAGGAGAAGCTCCGCGGGGAGCTGTTGCGCCCGGTCATCCACCCGCCGCGGCATCCGCTCGCCCTTGCCCGATTCGGACTCCCGGCGCTGCGCTCCGCCGCAGGACTCGCCGCGTCACGGTTCGCGGGAGACGCCGCTCGGTCGCTGTTCCTCGGGATCGCGGCCCATTCGATGCTCCGTCTCGACCGACCGCTCTCGGCGTCGTTCGGACTCGTCCTCGGGATGTACGCCCACGCTGTCGGGTGGCCGATGATCCGGGGCGGCTCGGCCGCCCTCGCCGATGCGCTGGCAGCTGACGTCCGGCGACTCGGGGGTGGCATCGTCACGGGCCACCGCGTCAAGACCCTGGACGAGCTTCCCGAGGCACGCGTCGCGATCCTCGACACGACGCCCCGAGCCGCTCTCGCGATCGCCGGCGACCGCCTGCCGGCGCGAACCCGCGCGGGCTACGAACGCTTCCGGTACGGATCGGGTGTCTTCAAGGTCGATTGGGCGCTCGCGGGTCCTGTGCCGTGGACCGCCGACGGGCTTCGTCGTTCCGCGACGATCCACCTCGGCGGGGGCCCGGACGAGATCATCCGCTCCGAACGACAGGTCGCGACCGGCCGCCCGCCCGATCGCCCGTTCACGCTGTTCGCCCAGTACCAGCCCTGGGACACCTCGCGGGCGCCGGCGGGCCAGCACACCGGGTGGGCGTACTGCCACGTCCCTGCCGGCTCGACGGTCGACATGACGGATCGCATCGAGGCCCAGGTCGAGCGCTTCGCACCGGGCTTCCGCGACCTGATCCTGGCGCGCTCCTCGATGTCGCCGGCAGACCTCGAGGCGCACGACCCGAACTACATCGGCGGTGACATCAACGCCGGGATCTCGGATATCCGGCAGCTCCTCTTCCGGCCGATCCGTGGCCGAGATCCGTACCGCGCCGGCGAGGGAGTCTACCTGTGCTCGTCGTCGACACCGCCGGGCGGTGGCGTCCACGGCATGGGTGGATTCTTCGCGGCGCGTTCCGCGCTCCAGCACGAGCTGCGCTAGCGACCGCCGAGCTCTGCTCGAAGCCAGCGTCCGAGCCATAGTGCGCCGGCGGCCGGGATGATCATCCAGATCACGAGCACCACCGAGAGGATCAACGCCGCGACCAGCACGTCGTCGAGGCTGTCCCGAACGGACCCGCTCTCGAGCTCCGTCGACACCGCCGCGAGCTGATCACCGAACTCTCCCAGCGAGTCGGCGTTCGCGATCAGCGCGCCCCGATTCCCTTCGAGGTCGGAGGCGATGAGCTCGAGACGTGTGTCGAGCCCCTCCAGGTTCGATGCCATCCGGCCGAACGCGTCGGACACGCCGGATAGCGGCGAGCTGCCAAGGATCGTGATCGCGGACATCTGCGCCTGCACCGAGCGGAGGTCCGTCCGGAGATCGGCGACGGTCTGGGCCGTCTGACGGACGGCCGGCGGCGTCCGCTCGATCGTGACGGCAAAGGAGCTGGCCGACGCCGAGGCGTCGTCGAGCGCCGCGGACGTCCGGCCGAGCGTGTCGACGACGGAGGCGATCTGTCCGTCGACCCGGCCGGCAACGGACGACAGGCGTCCGGCGCCGTACACGAGCGCGACCGCGGCGATGAGCGAGAGGATCAGCCCGATCGCTCCGTAGGCGATGAGTCCCGTAGCAAGCCGGCGAAGCCCGGCGCGGAGTGGTCGCTGTGTCGGCGCGGCCGTCACCGCCAGGCGCTACGCGCGGCGTCCGGGTAGAGGCGGACCCGCCGGAACGGCTCACGGCCGCGCGACCTCGATACGAGGTTCGCGCGCTCCGCCATCTGGTGCTGGAGCCGGCGGATGTAGGCGTTCTGCGGCGAGAGCTCGATGGCTTCCGACGAGCGCATCACAGCCTCGATCGCGTCCTCCGCCTCGCGCAATGCCGCCTCGCGCGGATCGATCTCCAGCGCGAAGATCGAGGTCAGGCTCGACTGCATCTGGGGGATCGTGTTGCTCTTGAGGACGTAGATCGGCATCGCCCGCTCCTCCGCCTCGCGCAGGAGCGGCGTCTTCTGCTTGTACTCGTTCTTGAGCGTCATCACCACGTCGGCTTCGTCGACTTCGCGGGCGATCACCACGGGGAGCCCGAGGTCGCGGACCGCCTGCTCGAGCCGTTTGCGGCTCACGCCCTGGGGCAGGACGCGGAGCGTCGGCAGCGGGGTGCCACCGGGAACGAGGACGGTCTCGCCCTTCTCGCCCTCGGCGGAGCCGAGCGGGAGGGCCTCGGCGTGTCCTTCGTCGTCCAGCGACTCGGCATTGACGGGCGCGGTCCCCTCTTCCGCCTTGTACGACTGCATCGCCCGCGACGCCTGGTCACGCCACGCCTTCTGGCGGTCGAGCTCGCGGGCCTCGCGGGCACGCGTCTCGAGGGTGGTCGCGGCGGCGCCACGCTCCAGCGGTCCACGGTCGGCGATGTCACCGGCGATGAAGGGGTCGTCGTCCGGTCGCGAAGCGAACCGCTCGCCGGGCATCACATCCGACGGGCCGCTCGAGAGGGGCCGTGAGCTCTCGCGCCCCGGCCCGCCGCGCGTCTGTCGCCAGCCGCCGGACGCGCCTGGCCGGTAGCCGGGTCGAAAGGGGGTGCGATCCGCGTCGCGATAGCCGCCGCGCGCGGAGCCATCGCCCCGCCAACCAGGTTCCATCCGCCACGGCGACCCGCCCCCGACCAACCCGGCGAAGCGCTCCGCGCCGATCTGCTCGCGCGGCGATGGGCGTGGTCGACCCTGCGAGCGGTGCACGCCCTCCTCGTCACGCCAGCGGAGCTCGGGCGCGACGGCGTCGCCGCGCAGCATCGCATCGACGGTCTCGGCGACGTCGCTGTGGACGGCGACCCGTTCGCGGTCCTGGATCTCGACGATGACGTCGAACGTCGGGGGTGCCTTTCGCTCGAGCACGCTCTTCTGGGTGCGCCGGCGACGTGCCTCCTCGTCGCCGAGGGTGACGCTCTGGATCCCGCCGATGAGGTCGGACAGGGTCGGGTTCAGCATCAGGTTGTCGAGGTTGTTGCCGTGCGCGGTGCCGATCAGCTGGACGCCACGCTCCGCGATCGTCCGGGCCGCGGCTGCTTCCAGTTCCGTGCCGATCTCGTCGATGACGATCACCTGCGGCATGTGGTTCTCGACCGCCTCGATCATCACCTCGTGCTGGAGGGACGGCGTGCGCACCTGCATCCGGCGCGCCTTGCCGATCGCCGGGTGCGCGATGTCGCCGTCGCCCGCGATCTCGTTGGACGTGTCGACCACGACCACGCGCTTCCCGAAGTCGTCGGCGAGGACGCGAGCGGCCTCACGCAGCATCGTCGTCTTTCCGATGCCGGGCCGCCCCATGATCAGGATCGACTTCCCGGTCTCGACGAAGTCCGCGATGATCTCGATGGTCCCGTACACCGCCCGACCGACGCGGCACGTCAGCCCGACGACCTTGCCGTTGCGGTTCCGGATCGCGCTGATGCGATGGAGCGTGCGCTCGATCCCGGCGCGGTTGTCGTCGCCGAACGAGCCGATGTGATCGATGACGAAGCCGATGTCGGCCTCGGTGACCTCGCGGTCGAGCAGGCTCACCTCAGCGTCCGGGAAGCGGCCCTCGGGTCGACGGCCGAGGTCCATGACGACCTCGATCAGCTCCTCGCGGTTCGGCAGGGCGTGGACGGCGTCGACGATCTCGGGCGGCAACGATGACAGCAGCGCATCGAGATCGTCGATGGTCTCGCGCTGACGGTCGTCGGATCCCACGCTGGCCTCCTGTCCCACGTCAGCGAACACCCGCCGGCACGAGCGCCGGCTCGGCGACGCGGACGAGCGTTTCCTTCATGAGCAGCGTGACGCTCGCGATGGATCCGAAGGCGGTGTCCTCCAGGCGGCTGTCGATGGGACCCTCATAGGTTCGCACGGGAGCGATCACCCCGTGGTCGTGGCGATGTTCGCTCCCTTTGGTCGTTCGCGCTTCGATGATGCCGAGTCCGAATCCGATGAGCGCTGTCGCGTCGGCCTCAGGCCTTGCGAGGACCTTCAAGTAATGCGGCTGATCTTCCTTGGCGACGCCGACCTGCAGGAAGCCGTCGAGCTGCGTCCCATCCTTGCCGCCGCCAGGCGCTTCCTGGACGAACGCCTCGATGTCGGCGAATCGCAGGATCGGCGCGAGGCTGGAACGCGGCACGCGCCAGTGGTTGCCCTGGCGCTCCCAGTCGGGCAGGCGGATGGCCTCGAGGCGCGCGACGGGCTGTGGCGTCGCCGCCATGTACAGGCGCTGGAGCGCGAGCGCGTCCGTGGGCTGCGCCGGGCGGATGCGTGCATCCGCTGCAGCCTTGTCGGACCACGGTTTGGGCAGTTCGCCGTCGGGGCGGAACATGATCCGCTCCTCCCCGTAGCGGATGAAACCGGCCTGCATCATCAGCTCGACGTTGCCGTCCACGTCCGCGCAGGCGACGTGGAACCGAGCGGCGCCTCGCTTGCCCCCTTCGCGCAGCAGCTGGTTGACGAGCCGGTAGCGGATGTCTCCCGCGTCGGCCATGCCGACCGCGTCGAGCTCCACGATCGTCCACTCGTCCCGGGTCGACTCACGCTCCACCCGGATCAGACCGGCGATGCGGCCGCCCTCCTCGTAGACGTACATCAGGTCGTTGGGTCGGAAGGCGCCGAGCGGCAGCCGGAACAGGCTGAACACGCCGATCGGCGGGCCGCTGACCGGCAGCCCGAGCGAGCGCGCGGACGGGTCGTCCGACTGGCACAGCCTCGAGAGCTCACCGAGCGCGGCGAGATCCGTGAGGCGCGCCGGACGGACCTTCCCCTGCTTCTTGGCGCGGGCGACGGTCATCGCGGCTGCGTGCGACGCGTCGGGTGCGGCCGCCGACCGGAGCCTTCGCCCGGATCGTCGTGCTCGGCCGCCATCGTCGCGAGGAGTCGATGGAAGCGGGTCTCGCCCGCGAGCTCGGGGTGGAACGAGGTGGCCATCACGTTCCGCTCGCGGACGGCGACGACGCGGCCATCGGCCAATCGAGCGAGGACGTCGACTTCGGGGCCCGTCTCCTCGATGATCGGGGCGCGGAT
>DATHTG010000438.1:0-3426 GCA_035463515.1 Candidatus Limnocylindrales bacterium | reverse complement strand
AGAGCAAGACCGACGTCGGGCACAAGGCGATCAACATGGAGCCGGTCGCGCCGCATCGCGACGTCGAGCGCGAGCGCTGGGACTTCTTCCAGACGATCCCGCAGCTCGACCGGAGCCTGATCGCCCACGACACGATCAAGGGCAGCCAGGTCCTCGAGCCGCTGTTCGAGTTCTCCGGTGCCTGCGGCGGCTGCGGCGAGACGCCGTACCTGCGCCTCGTCAGCCAGCTCTTCGGCGACCGGATGATCGTCGCCAACGCGACGGGATGCTCGTCGATCTACGGGGCGAACCTTCCGACGACGCCGTGGACGGTCAACGCTGCCGGCCGCGGGCCCGCCTGGAACAACTCGCTGTTCGAGGACAACGCCGAGTTCGGTCTCGGCATGCGTCTCGCCCTCGATGCGCAGACCGACCAGGCGAGGCGCCTGCTCGAGCGGCTGGCGCCGGTGGTCGGGCCCGACCTCGTCGGCGACATCCTCGGGGCGAACCAGGACACCGAGCCGGCAATCGAACGCCAGCGGGAGCGGATCAGGCAGCTGCGCGCCGAGTTGACGAGGGTCAACGGCGAACACGCCTCCGATGCTCGCCATCTCCTCGCCCTCGCCGACGACCTCGTGCACCGGGGCGTCTGGATCATCGGGGGCGACGGCTGGGCCTACGACATCGGTTATGGCGGCCTCGACCAGGTCCTGAGCTCGGGCCGGAACGTGAACATCCTCGTCCTCGACACCGAGGTCTACTCGAATACCGGCGGTCAGTCGTCCAAGGCGACGCCGCGCGGCGCCGTGGCGAAGTTCGCCGCGGCCGGCAAGGGCACCCAGAAGAAGGACCTCGGCGCGATCGCCCGATCGTACGGCAACGTCTACGTCGCACAGGTGTCGATGGGCGCCAACGATCAGCAGACGACGAAGGCGTTCCTCGAGGCCGACGCCTGGCCGGGACCGTCGCTCATCATCGCCTACAGCACGTGCATCGCCCATGGCATCGACATGAGCATGTCGATGAGCCACCAGAAGGACGCGGTGAAGAGCGGCTACTGGCCGCTGTACCGCTTCCAGCCCTCGGAGATCGAAGGCGGCCGGCCGTTCAAGCTCGACTCGGCCGCTCCGACGATTCCGCTGGCAGACTTCGTGGCGACCGAGACCCGCTTCGCCGTGCTGCAGCGCACACACCCGGAGCGAGCGGCCGAGCTCGCGGCCCTCGGGCAGGCCGACGTGAACGAGCGGCGCCGCTACTACGAGCAGCTTGCCGGAATCGAGCGAACCGTTCCACATCTGCCGGACCCGGAGATCGTCCCCGAGGTCGAGAGCGACGCCGGGTACCGCTACGAGCGAGAGGGTGACCGGGCATGAGCGTCGATCTGCGAACCCGCTACCTTGGCCTCGATCTCCGGTCCCCGATCGTCGCGTCCGCGGCGCCCCAGAACGCGCACCCCGCCGTCGCGGCTCGCCTCGAGCGCGCGGGGGCGGGTGCGATCGTCCTCCCCTCGCTGTTCGAGGAGGAGGTCATCCACGAGGAGGTCGGCCTCACCAACGCGCTCGAGCAGGGCACCGAGCAGTTCGCCGAGGCCCTCAGCTACTTCCCGTCCGTCGACTCGCTCGTTCGGGCCGACGACCGGTACCTCGCCTCCCTCGCACAGGTCAAGGCGACGACCACCATCCCGATCATCGCGAGCCTCAACGCCGCCACCCCCGCCGGTTGGGTCCGCTACGCGCGCCTGATGGCCGATGAGGGCGCCGACGCGCTCGAGCTCAACCTCTACCGGGTCGCCGCCGACCGCGGGCGCACGGCGGCCGAGATGGAGGCGGCCGATCTCGACCTGATCTCCGCCGTCCGGGCGGCCATCCAGATCCCGATTGCCGTCAAGCTCGCACCGTACTACTCGGCGCTCGCGAACTTCGTGTCGCGGGTCGTCGAGGCCGGCGCGGACGGGCTCGTCCTGTTCAACCGGTTCTACCAGCCGGACATCGACCTCGAGTCGCTGGACATCGTCCCGCGGGTCGAGCTGAGCCAGCCATCCGAGCTGCGGCTGCCCGTCCGCTGGATCGGCATCCTTCGCGCGCAGGTCGGCCGCGACGTGTCCCTCGCCGCGAGTTCGGGAGTCCACACCGGCGGCGACGTCATCAAGGCCCTCCTCGTCGGCGCCGACGTCGCGATGATGACGTCCGCCCTGCTGCGGCACGGACAGGAGCACATCGCCGACGTGGAGGCCCAGGTGAGGGCCTGGCTGGTCGGTCGCGAGTACACGTCGGTCGATCAGCTCCGGGGGAGCGCGAGCGCCGCAACCGTCAACGACCCGGCCGCGTTCGAGCGGGCGAACTACCTCGCCACGCTGCGGTCGTGGACGACGCCGCGGGACCTGACAGCCAGCTCGCCGACGCCGTAGCTCCGAGGAGACCTCGTCGCAGGCCGGCCGGCGATCGCAGGACAATCGGCCCGGAACGTCACGCATTCGGGTGATGGAAGTCCGGACCTCGGATGCGACCGTCCATGACCAATGGCACACTTGCCGCGGGGTGCCCTGCCGCGAAGCTGTTGGCAGCGATGAGTGCACTCGCCGATCCCCCGCTGCCGCTCGATCGCCACGCGGCAGGCGATGCCACGATCGGCCTGCCCGGGGGCCTGTCGGATCCGGGCTGGCTGGTCGTCGAGGACGCACTTGCCCCTGAACGCGTACGGTCCGCAGAGCCCGTGTTCGCGATCGGCAACGGCCGGTTCTCGACGCGCGGCAGCTTCGAGGAGCGCTTCCCCGGCGATCAGCCCGCGACCCTGATGCACGGTGTCTTCGCTCCGCACCCGGTCGCGGTGAGCGAGCTCGCGAACCTGCCCGACTGGACGGCCCTCGAGATCGTCGTTGGCGGCGAGCGCTTCTCGATGGCGAGCGGCCGCCTCCTCGCCTACCGCCGCAGCCTCGACCTTCGGTCCGGCCTCTTGCGGCGCGAGGTCACCTGGCGGAGCCCGGGCGGGGCGACCGTGGAGATCTGCTTCGAGCGCTTCGCGTCCCTCGCGGATCCTCGCGTCGCGGCCGTGCGTGCGACGGTCACCTCGCTCGACTTCGCGGGCGGCGTCGAGGTGCGCGCCTCACTCTCAGCGCGGGCAGACACCGATGGTCGCGCCCATCTCGAGTCGCGTCGCCAGTGTGTGGCGAACGTCGTCGCCGAGCTCGACGTGAACGTGCGCGGCACGGCGACCGCCGTCGGACTGGCGATGCGCCTGCGGAGGACGGACGGAACAGCCGAGCAGGAAGGCCTGGATCTTCCCGGACGGCCCACGCTGACGGCGCGCTCGACAACCCGCCCCGGGGGTCGCGCGACGTTCGAGAAGCTCGTCGTCGTGGCCTCATCCCGCGACAGCGCCGGTCCGGCGGCGGCAACTCACCTCACGGCGCTCGGGGACGAACCGTTCGACTCGCTGTTCGCGGCGTCG
>DATHTG010000437.1:0-23736 GCA_035463515.1 Candidatus Limnocylindrales bacterium | reverse complement strand
TCGCCGAGCATGAGCTCGACGATGCGCTCCTCCGACCCGGCCGTGACGTCGACGACGCCGACTGTGGCGCCTTCGCGCAGCACGGTTGCGCGGTCGCAGACTGCCGCGATCTCGATCATCCGATGCGAGATGAAGATCACGGAGCGGTCGCCATGGCGCTGCCGGCCGACGACCTCCAGCACCCGCTCGGTCAGGTTGGCTGGCAGCGCCGCCGTCATCTCATCGAGCATGAGCACGGCGGGCTCGATCGCCAGCGCGCGAGCGAGGTCGATGATGCGCAGGGATGCGAGCGGGACGTGGCGCGCCATGTCTGACAGATCGAGATCGGTCAGCCCGAGCTCGGCGAGCCAGTGGCGGAACGGCTCGACCGGCGTGCCCGTCAAACGCAGATTGGAACGGATATCCAGGTCCGGGATGAGAGCCGGCTCTTGATATACGCAGATGATGCCGCCGGCACGGGCCTCCGCGGGCGAACGGGCGACCCACGGCTTGCCGCGGACGGTGATCGTGCCGCGGTCCGGCTGGACGGCGGCTGTGAGGATCTTGACGAGCGTGCTCTTCCCTGCGCCGTTGGCGCCCATGAGCGCGTGGACTTCGCCCGGACGAACGGCGAGGGACGCGTTGCGCAACGCGATCACCGCCCCGTAGGTCTTGGCGATCCCGGTCGCTTCGAGCAGCAGGTCGGTCGCGACGGTCATCGATCCTCAGTATGCGGCGAGGGGAAGCCGGCGGTGCCGGCATCCCCTCGCTTTGCGACGGTCAGATCCGGGTCGGCTTTACGCGTCGCCGGGGCCCTTGCAAGCGACGGCTTGCTCGGGCGTGTACGTCGTGTAACCCTCGATCTGGAGACCGAGCGGCCACTGCGGATTCAGCCCGTCGACCTGCCACGACTCGAGCAAGGCCTTGCCCTCTGGGGACGTGTTGTCCGCAAGGACTGGCTTGAGCAGCACGGTGTTCGGCTTCGGCGCCGTCGAGTCGGTTTCGATGGTCTCGCCGTTCAGCAGCTTGATAGCGAGGTTGACGCCGGCGCCGCCGACGGCGGCCGTGTTGGTCACGGCGGCACCCTCGAGGCCCTCCTCGGTGAGGAGTTGGTTGACGAAGGCGCCGAGATCCGCGCCGACGATCGGCTTCAATTCCTTGCCGCCTGCCTTCGCCGCGTCGACGACCATCGAATCCATGCCTGACGTCCAGACGCCGGCGATGCCGTCCCACTGGCCGCTCGCGATGAACTCGTTGGCCAAGGTCGTCGCCTGCGCGGGATCCCAGCCGGTGTGGACGCCCTCGGGGCCCGGCAGGACCTCGATGCCGGGGTAGTCCTTGAGGACCTCGTTGAAGCCTGTGTGGCGGTCCGTGTCGGCCGGATGGCCGGCGAACCCGCGTGTGTACCAGACCTTGCCGCTGCCACCGATCTTGTCGAACAGCCACTTGGCGCCGAGCTTCGCGTACTCGACCTGGTTGTTGTAGAGGTTGTAGGTGTCGGCGTGGTTGACGAACGCGTCGACCGAGATCGTCTTGATGCCCGCGGCCTTCGCCTCATCCAGGGCGGGGGTGAGGGCATCGGGGTCGTTCGGGTTGAACACGATCGCATCGACGTCGGCCGCGATCAGATCACGGAGGTCCTGCAGCTGGCCGGCGGCGTCCGTGTTGCGATGGATCTGCGTGAGCTTGGACACCTGACCCGATGCCAGGGCCTCGGCCTTGGCCGTGCAGACCTGCTCCTCGCGGAAGCCGTTGCCGACGCCGCCGCCGTTCGAATATCCGATGTGGTACTGCGCGGCCGCCGACGCGGATGCGCTCTCCGACGGTGCCGTCGACGCGCTCTCGCTCGGTGCGGCGCTCGGGGCGGACGTCGCTGCGCCGCCTCCGCTCGTGCAGGCAGCCGCGAGTGCGGCGATCGCCGCCCACGCGAACAGCTTCCTGCGGATGGATCCTTGGACCATTCGTCGTCCTCCTCCTGTCAGCGACGCGCCGATCTGGTCGCGTCGTCGAACCTGTCGACCCACGGTCGAAACAGTGCTGTTGCGTCCTATCGGCGCCACCTCCTCCGCTCGATCACCAAGACCTTCACCCCTCCCCGGCAAGGGCCCGAGCGATTCGTCGCGCGTGCTCCTGATATGCGGCATCGAACAAAGACCGCGAGCGCTCGGCGCCGACGACCGAGGCCCGGGTGATGGTCGGCGGTAACGCCCCACGCTCCGCGAGGAGCTGGGCCGTCCGCACCTTGATGCTATTGACGATCGCGACTGCCGCCAGCGTCGAGCCCGGGCCGACCGGGGTATCGACACCGTCGATTGCGACGAGCGCGTCGGCGTGTGGCGTACACAGATCGATGACGAGGTCGCCCTCGTATGCGAGTCGGTCGGCGGCGGTGTCCGGGTCGCCCGTCGTCGACTGCGCGAGCGAGGTTACCGCGATGACGCGCAACCCGCGAGACCGCGCGCCACGCGCGATCTCGATCGGGACGGCGGTCGAGCCACCGGCCGAGAACACGATCATCAGGTCGTCGGGTCCGAATCGGAAGTTCGACAGGATCACCTCGGCCAGTCCGGGCGTTCGCTCGATGGCCATCGCCTGGCGCTGGCCGTTCGCGCCGACGACCTGGGTGTGGAACGTCATCGACAGCTCGACGATCGGATTGAACCCCGGATACGAGCCGTACCGAGGGAACATCTCCTCCACCGGGATCCGCGAGTGGCCGGTCCCGAAGAGGTGCACGAGCCCACCGGCAGCGATCGTGGCGGCGCACCAGCGGCTCGCGGTCTCCATCGCCTCGGCCTGGGAATCGGCGAGGCGATCGAGGACGACGCGGGCCTCCTCCAGCCAGGCGAGGACGGGTGTTGCCGTCGCGGCGGTCATCAGTAGCCGCCTCCCGCACCACCGTCACCCGCCGTAGCGGCGGCGGTCGTCGGGCGACCGGCCTTCCGGGCGCGGAAGTCGTCGATGATCACCTTCGTGGCGGTGGCGCCGATGCGGGTCGTGCCCAGTGCCATCACCTCGAGCAGCGCGTCGAGCGTCCGGACGCCGCCGGCCGCCTTGACCCCGATGTGGGGCGATGTGTTCGCGCGCATGAGTCGCAGGTCGTCGTGCGTCGCGCCGCCCGGAGCGAAGCCCGTCGACGTCTTCACGAAGTCAGCGCCGGCAGCCTCGGAGAGCCGACACGCCCGGATCTTCTCGTCGTCCGTCAGGTAGGCGTTCTCGAAGATCACCTTCACGATCGCGCCGGCCTCATGCGCGACCTCGACCACGGCGGCGATGTCGGCCTGGACGGCGGCGTCGCGCCCGGACTTGAGTGCCCCGATCTGGATGACCATGTCGAGTTCACGCGCTCCGTCGGCGAGTGCCTGGCGCGCCTCGAAGACCTTCGTCGCCGTCGGCTGGCCACCGTGGGGGAAGCCGATGACCGAGCCGACGGCGACGTCGGTGCCGTCAAGGAGCGAGACGGCGCGGGGGATGTCGACGGGGCGCACGCACACGGAGGCGACGTCGTACTCCGCGGCAAGCCGACAGCCCTCCTCGATGAACGCGTCATCGAGTTCTGGCCGCAGCAGCGAATGGTCGATCGTCTTCGCGATGTTGCGTTCGGTGAGGGTGTCGAAGTCGATCGTCGGCATCGCGCTCAATGGCAGTACGGCCGAAGGACATCGCGGGCGATGAGGAAGCCTTGCTTGACCTTCTCGTCGGTGCCCTCGAAGCGGCGGTCTTCGTGCTCGATGATGCAGTCGCCCTCATACCCCTGGCGGTACAGCTCGCTGTGGACGACGCTCCAGTCGACCTCGCCGAGGCCCGGGATCCGTGGGATCTGCCAGCCCATACCCATCGAGAAGATGCCGCGCTCGTAGAGCCCGTCGCGGTCGATCATCAGGTCCTTGGCCTGGTAGTGCAGCACGTTCCCGCCGAACTCCTTGAGGAAGCGGCGGATGTCGATCATCTGGAGGACGAGGTGCGACGGGTCGAAGTTGAGCCCGATCGTGTCGCCCCACTGCTCGAGGATCCGCCGCCATTGACGGGGCGACGTCGCGATGTTGTGACCGCCCGGCCACTCGTCGTAGCTGAACAACATCGGGCAGTTCTCGAGAGTGATCTTCACGCCCTGGTCATCGGCGAACTTGACGATGTCAGGCCAGACGCGAAGCGCCTCGTCCCAGTTGTCGTCGAGGTGCTTGGCTCCGTCGCCCCCCATGAACGTGTTCACGAGCGGGACGCCCATCCTCCGTGCGGCGACCATCACGGCCTTGAGGTGATCGATGACCTCGGCCCGGTGCTGCGGATCCGGATGGAGCGGATTCGGGTAGTAGCCGAGACCCGAGATCGACAGGCCCTTCGACGCGATCTCGTCGACGATCTCCTTGGCCTGACCGTCGGACAGGTTCTTGACGTCGATGTGGCTCGTGCCGGCGTACCGGCGCGTCGGCCCGGTCGCCTGCGGCCAACACGCGATCTCGAGGACCTCGAAGTCGGCGCTCGCCGCCCAGTCGGCTACCTCCATCAACGGGGTGTCGGAAAACGGGGCCGTCAGGAAGCCGAGCTTCATGCGTGTGTCTCCTGGGGAGCGCGTGACGGGGCGCCCGTGAGTGTGGATGACCTGTCGACGTCCACCCAGCGCCCTTCGCGCGCGCTGCGCGCGATCGCGTCCCCGACGAGCATCTCGTCGTGCCCATCCGCGAACGTCGCGTAGCCGGGCGAGGAGGAGGGTCGCCCGGCTACGACGTCGTCATAGACAGCCCGGAAGTGGGCGCAGTGGGTATCGAAGAAGCCCTCGACGTGGCCACCGGGCAGCGCGGCGGCTGCCTGGCCGGCCTGGTTCATGAGTGCGGGGTTGCGGATGAGGATCTCGTTCGGTCGGTCGCGATGGCCGATCCAGGCCTGGTCGGGTTGCTCGCTGTCCCAGGCCCACGCGCCATCCGCGCCATCGATCTCATACACGAGCGAGTTCTTCCGGCCGGGACTGATCTGCGAGATGCTCACGGCTCCGCGAGCACCGCCATCGAACCGAAGCAGGATCGTGGCGGTGTCCTCCGTCGAGATGTCCCGCTCGACCGTTTCAGCCGAGCGGTCCGTCGAGAACGTCTCCACCGGGCCGGTTGGCTCCTGGCGCCTGCCGATGAACGTGGTGAGCTCCGCCATGACCGACGCGACGTGCTGCCCGGTCACGTACGTCATCAGGTCCAGCCAGTGCGAGCCGATGTCGCCGACGGCCCGAAGTGCCCCGCCGCGATCCGGCTGGAGCCGCCAGTTCCAGTCGCTGTCGAGTAGCAACCAGTCCTGGAAGTAGCGACCGGTCACGAGTCGGACGTCGCCGAGACCGCCGTCCGCGATGAGCGAACGCGCGTGCTGATTCAGCGGGTAGAAGCGGATGTTGAAGTTCGTCGCGTTGACGAGCCCGCTCTCGGCCGCGAGCGCGACCAGCCGTGCGGACTCGGCCGCCGTCATCGCAAGCGGCTTCTCGCAGATGACGTGCTTGCCCGCGCGCAGCGCGGCCTCGGTCTGGCCGAGATGGAGATCGTTGGGGGACGTGACGTGCACGACCTGCACGCGATCGTCGGCGAGGAGGTCGTCGAGCGACGCATACGCCATGGGGACGCCGAGCGCATCGGCGCGTGCGGCACCACGTTCCGGGGTACTGCCCAGTACACCGAGCACGTTGACACCGATGCGTCGCAGGGCTTCGACGTGGACCGTGCCGATGAAGCCCGTCCCGATGACGGCGGCGCCGATCGATGCGCGGTTGGCCAAGGGCGTCGGGCCTCCTCCAGCCTGGCGCGGGGCTTGGGGACTGTCTAGACAGTCTAGATGACCGACCGCCTAAGCGCGGTCCGGCAGCAACCCTTTACCACGCCACTGTGGCGGGCCTACTTTGGCTTGTCAAGTGCAAAAGTCACGAACCGGCGCCTATGATGCGGCCGTGGCCCAGGATCCGAGCTCCACCGTGCCGACGCCGATCCCCGACGAGGTACTCGACGACCTCGTGGCAGTGCTGGATGAGATCCGCTTGGGTCGATCGAGGTCACGTTCGGAGCTCGTGCGACGGACCGGGCTGGGCCGAGCGATCGTGGGGCGGCGGGTGGGCGAACTCATCGACCGTGGACTCGTCACCGAAGGCCCGGTCGGACCGAGCACAGGCGGCCGGCCGCCGCGGCAGCTGGCGTTCCGCGCGACTGCGGGTCATCTGCTCGTCGCCGACCTGGGCGCCACCAGCATCGACGTCGCCTTGACGACGCTCGATGGACGGATCCTCGGCCACCACGACGAACCGGCACGGATCGAGGACGGCCCGGATGCCGGCCTGGATCGCGTCGACGCGCTATTCAGCCTGCTCCTCGGGGCGGCCAAGGACGTGCCAGGCCGCCTGTGGGGGATAGGGATCGGCGTTCCGGGCCCGGTGGAGTTCGGGTCGGGCCGGCCGATCTCGCCGCCGATCATGCCCGGCTGGGATGGCTACCCGATCCGTGAGCGGTTCGCCGCGCGCTACGGCGCCCCCGTCTGGGTCGACAACGACGTGAACCTCCTCGCGATGGGGGAATGGCGATCCGGCGTCGCCGCCGGGCATGACAACGTCGTCGTGATCAAGGTGGGGTCGGGGATCGGTGCCGGGATCATCTCCGACGGCCGGCTGCACCGCGGCGCGCAGGGGAGTGCGGGTGATGTCGGTCACATCCAGGTGTCGGACGATCCGTCGGTCGTCTGCCGGTGCGGGAACATCGGTTGCCTGGAGGCGTATGCCGGCGGGGCGGCATTGGGTCGGGCGGGCGAGTCGGCGGCGCGGGCGGGATCGAGTCCGCGGCTGGCGCTGGCGTTCGATCAGAGCGGGACGGTGACAGCCGAGGACGTGGCGCGCGCCGCGTCGACCGGCGACCTGGCCGCCGTCGCGCTGCTGGAGTCGGCCGGCCGCCGCGTCGGCTCGATGCTGGCGAGTGTCGTGAACTTCTTCAACCCGTCGCTGATCGTGATCGGCGGCGGTGTCGCGAACAGCCCCGACCTGTTCATGGCGGCGATCCGCGAGACGGTGTCCCGCCGCTCTCTACCGCTGGCGACACGGGACCTCCGCGTCGCGCACTCGTCGCTGGGTGGCCTGGCCGGCGTGATCGGCGCGTCGGCGATGGTCGTCGACCAGTTGTTCGCACGGGACTCGATCGCCCGCTGGTTGGAGGTGGGCTATCCGTCAGCCTTGGCGGATGTCACGGGCTCGTCGGAAGCCCTGGCCCGCGCGGGATAGTCGCGACATCCGAGCCTCGATCGCTGCGCGGGCCGCCGATGGATCGCGACGCGGCTACCCAGCCACGACCCGGTCGATGAAGTCGCCCGACTCCGGATCCTTCACGATGAGCCGATGCCGGCCGTCCGGCAGGATCTCGCGCTTGATGACCGTCTGGCCCTCGAACGTCTCGGGCGTCGATGCGATGCGCGGCATGGAGCCGCCTCGCCATTCCACGTCGACGGCCTCCCATCGACCGCTGGTCCCCGACCGGTAGCACGCGTCCATGACCGCGTTGACCACATAGCCGTCGTAGAACGTCTCGCGTGGCTGCCCGCCGGTCTCCATCGCCCGGAACATGTCGCTGAACATGTCGACATAGCCGAGCTCCGACGCCTCGTCGCCGACCGGGAACAGCCAGCCAGCCTCGGTCTCCGCTTTCTCGGCGACGTATCCCGTCCCGCCGCCGGCCGTGAACATCTCGAACCCGGTCCGCAGGAAGTGGTTGAGCCAGATCGTCCCGTGGGTGCCGGCGACCTCGTCACGCAGGTCCATCCCACCGCGGAACGTCCACGACACCTCGAACTGACCGATCGCGCCCGATTCGAAGCGGATCAGGGCGATCGCGTTGTCCTCATCGCTGATCGGGTGGACGAGCGTGTCGGTGTGGCACATGACCTCGACCGGCCGGTTCCCCTTGCCCACGAAGTTGCGGATGATCTCGATGCAGTGGCAGCCGAGATCGATGATCGCGCCGCCGCCCGTCAGCCGGCCGTCCCAGAACCAGGCGGAGTGCGGACCGGGGTGGGTCTCACGCGAACGAACCCAGGTCACCGCGCCGATCGCCCCACCCTCGGCCGCCGCGATCGCCTTGAGCGTCTTGGGGGTGTAGACGAGGTCCTCGAGGTAGCCGGCGAAGACACCGGCGCCTTCGACGGCCTCGAGCATCCGCTTCGCCTCGTCCGCGGTACGGCCGAGTGGCTTCGTGCACAGGACGGCCTTGCCCGCCTTCGCCGCCAGTCCGACCGCTTCCTCATGCATGAAGTTGGGCACGCCGATCACGACGACGTCCGTCTCGGGATGCTCGATCGCTGCCTGCAGGTCGGTCGTCGTCTCCGGGATCCCCCAGCGCTCCTTGAACGCTCGGCCGCGGTCCTCACTCCGCGAGTAGACGACCTGGACCCGGTCGCGACTGCGTTGGCCGTGCAACGTGGCGGTGTAGAAGTCGCCGATCAGTCCGGTCCCGAGCATCGAGATGCGGTGGCTCTCCACAGGTGCTTCCTCCAGGTCAGTCGAGGGCGGAGACGGTGCGGGCAGCCCGACCTGCGACGAGGTCGCGGCCTGCGACGAGATCGCGCCCGGCGACGAGGGCACGCAGCTTCGCGAGCGTGGCCCAGCGGGCGGTCTGGCTGAAGCCGCAGTCGGGGACGACTGTCAGTCGCTCGGCCGGCACACCCGCGGCGAGGACGGCGTCGATGCGCTCCGCGACCTCCTCCGGGGACTCGAGGTGGTAGTTCTTGACGTCGACGACGCCCGCGGCGACATCCCGTCCCGCGGCCGAGATCTCGCCGAGGAGGTCGACCTCGGCCATCTCGCGGTTCGCGAACTCCAGGACGAGCTCATCGACTCGGAAGCCGAGCATCGCGTCCAGGACGGGCCGGTAGGTCCGGCGGGCCAGCGGCCGCCCGAGGTAATTCCCGAAACAGAGGTGCGCGCCGAGCCGCACCCGCCCCAGGATCGGCTCGACTGCCGCGTTGAACAGGGCCGCGAAGTCCGAGGGCGCGTCGGGGTGGATGGCCGGCGACGGGTCATCGATCTGGATGTGTGTCGCGCCCTCGGCCGCGAGCTGTTCCAGCTCGGATCGGAGGATCGGGACGAACGCCTCCGCAGCCGCGTCCCTCGTCGCGTAGACCTCGCCCGGTCCGGTCCGAAGGCGTCCCGACAGCGTGTATGGCCCGGGGATCGTCACCTTCAACGGCCGTCGCGCGCGTGTGCGCGCGTAGCGGTACTCCTCGACGACCCCGAGCCCACCCGGCGCGCCGATCGGATCCAGCACCTCGAAGCGGTGCTGTTGGTCGTGACCGCCGGCGCCGAGTCGCCGGTCGGAGGGAAGTGCCCGCACCCCGCTCACGTGCTTGTAGAACTCGGCCGTGAAGAAGCCTGCTCGGCGCATCTCGCCATCGGTGACGAGATCGATACCGGCGTCCTCCTGGTCCCGCAGTGCGAGGTCCACGCCGTCGTCCAGCATCTCAACGAGGTCGGCCGGGCCGAACTCCCCTCGCTCCGCGGCATCGATGCCATGGACGAACCACGACGGACGCGCATGCGATCCGACCACGCTGGTGCGGAGAGCGTCGGTCATCCAGGAGTCCCTCGATCTGTCGATGCGAACGCGAACACCCGGGCGGGGTTGTCGACGAAGATCCGCCGGCGGGCGTCGGCACCGAGACCACGCTCGTCCATCAGCCCGGCGAAGCCGTCGAGAAGCCAGCCCAGCCCCGGCTTCCCACCGTACACCGCGTAATACCCCTGCCGTGCGGCGTCCATCCCGAGCACCACGTGGTCGAGCAGCGCATCCTCCGCCATCCACTCGAGCAGCCGGAGGGTGCCGTTGTCCCCGTCGCCCCACCGGAACGACCCGTCGTACTCGAGGGTCACGCCGGTCGCGGCGAGCTCGCGGTGGTATCCACGATCCACGACCTTGTCGACGTGGCTCAGCGCCACATTGGCCGCCGCGGCGCCACCATCCGTCAGCGCACGGACCTGGTCCAGCCCGCCGGTGCCCCGGTCGCAGTGGGTGAGGATCGGGGCGCCGGTCCGCGCCTGAGCGAGCGCCGCGGCAACGAAGACGCGCTGGTCACGCTCCGATAGTCCATCCTCTGACCCGGCGACCTTGATGACACCGGCCCGATGGGGCGTCCGCTCCACGACCGGTCCCGAGTAATCGTTGGCGTCGATGCCCTCCTCGATGTCCGCGACGAACAGGGTCGCCAGCTGCTCGACGTCGACCCGGTACGACCAGTGGGCGGTTCCATAGAAGCGCTCGTGGTGGAGGCCGGTCGGGGCGACGATGTGGAGGCCCGTCCGTCGCGAAAGCTCGGCGAGCTTCGCGGCGCTCCGACCGCAGTCGCATGGCATCGCATCGATCGCGGTCCCGAGGCCGAGCTCCATCGCGGCGCCGACCTCTGTGGCCATCGCCGCGACGTCGGACAGCTCGAAGTCGGGCTCGAGCTCGACCGGTCGGCCGCCGTCGATGACTAGGTGCTCGTGGGCATAGGTGACGCCGAGCGCGCCAGCGTCGACGTCGCCGAGGACGGTCCGGACGAAGCCCTTCACGCGGACGTCGAAACGATCGACCAGCCGCCGTCGACCGAGAGCGACTGGCCGGTGACCGCACGCGATTCGGCGGACAGGAAGAAGATCGCGGCCTTGGCGATCTCGTCGGGGTCGAGCAGCGGGCCGGACAGCGGCTGCTTGCGCCGCGCGTATTCGAGGATCGCCGGGTCGCTTGCGGCACGTGCCGCCATCGGCGTGTCGGTGAGCGATGGGACGAGCATGTTGACGCGGATCCGGTCGGCCACGTAGGTCGCGGCCATCGTCGTCATGAGCCCGGTGAGTCCGGCCTTCGCGGCCGCATACGCGTGCGTTGCGAAGAGCTCCGGCACGGGTGAAGTCGCGAGGACGCTGCCAAGCAACAGGATCGAGCCGCGCGTCCCGTCGTCGCCGACGGGCTGTTCGCGCATCTGGCGCACGACCCGCGAGCAGACGAGCGCGTGCGTCCGCAGGTTCAACGCCAGCGTCGCGTCCCAAGCATCGCCGGTCATCGCATGGATCGGCCCATCGCCGAACCGTCGGCCGCTGCCCCCAGCCGCCGAGAACACCGCGTCGATCCGCCCGAACCGTTCGAGCGCGGCGTCGACCGCGCGTCCGACGGCTCCCTCGTCCGTCAGCTCGGCGGCGATCCAGCCGGAGCCCGGGAGTCGCTCGGCGAGCTCCTGGGCATGGTCCTCGGCCCGGGAGACGACGAAGACTGACGCGCCTTCACGGGCAGCGCGCTCCGCCGTGGCGGCGGCGATGCCCGTCGATCCGGTCACGAGCACCATGCGACCCGTCAGTCGATCCGTCATCGGCCGGCCGCCGCGAGGATCGCCTGTCTCTCGTCTCGACTGCCGTTGACGAGCGCCCCGCCGACGCCGACGGCGACGCAGCCGGCGGCCAGGAACGCCCCGGCGTTGACGGCATCCACCCCGCCCGTCGCGATCAGCTCGATGTCGGGCAGTGGCCCGCGCAACTCACGAACGTGGCTCGGCCCGAGGCTCGACGCCGGGAAGACCTTCACGAACGTGGCGCCGGCCTGCCACGCGAGAGCGATCTCCGTCGGCGAGTACGCGCCCGGGATGACCGGCACCCGGAGCTCGACCGCCCGCTCGATGATCGCGACGTCGAGCGTCGGCCCGACCACGAACGCCGCGCCGCGCCCGACCGCATCTTCCAGCCGCTCAGCGGTGAGGATCGTCCCGGCCCCGACGACGGCCTTCTCGATGCCGGACGCCCCGAGGCGCTCGCGGACCGCGGCCAGATCGTCACCCGCCGATGGCGCGTCGAAGGTGATCTCGAAGACCCGCACACCGTCCTGGGCGAGCGTCGCGACGAGGCCGAGCAACCGCTCACGCGGTTCGATCCGCCGAAGGACTGCGATGAGCCGGCGCGACCGGATCTGGTCGGCGACCGGCGCGTGACGGAGCGCCGCGACGGCGTCGGGATCGGGCACCCGCGCATCGTAGCCGCCGGTCGACAGGTGCCGTCAGCGAGGGCTACGCCTCGTCCCCGTAGTCCCACGCACGGATGGTGCCCGGCTCCAGTCGGATCACCGCCCCGGGCGGATAGGACGCCACCATCCGGTCGGCCGCCTCCTGGCCGCTATAGCGCACGCCGGTCCGGCGCAGTACCGCATAGAAGTCGTCGGGCTCCAGCGAGACCGTCGCCTCGCCGCGGAGTTCGAACCCTTTGTATGGCCACGTGGAGTTCGAGACCACGACCGTCGCCCGGGGGTCGCGCTGCAGATGGCCGACCTTGCCGCCCTCGGGCGTCGGCACCCACATGTTGATGCCGCCCTCGTGCCACTCGAACCAGACCGGCGAGAGCATGATCGAGTCGTCCGCGCGGCGCGTGGCGAGGACCGCGATGAGTGGCTGATCGAGCAGGTCGCCGAGGTCCTCGACGCCGAGGCCGGTACGCATGGACATCCCTCCGCGTTGCTGGCGCCTATCGTGGCGGACGGGGGCGTCGCTTGCGAGGACCGGTCGCGCACCACCACGAAGGGCCGGTTCGGCCAGTACGACCGGGTGTTCGAAAGCGCGTTGACGACCGACCGGTGTCGGGGCTATGCTCCGACGATCCCGACCGGTACCGCGCCGCGGCAGCGATTCCGCGCGCACCCCGCTCGGCCCCAGCGAACCGGACAAGGGCTCTCAGCCCGCATGGTCCGTCCCGCACACCCGTACCCAGGTGATCCCTCCAGATGCCCGCACCAGGCCCCGATCAGCGTTCCCGAAACCGTCGACCGCGACGCCGCGGTCAATCCTCGTTCCGTGCCCCGGTCTCGGAATGGGAAGAGCAGCAGGAGGTCGAGGCGGCGCGCGAGCGCAATGACCTCGCCGTCAGTGACCTCCGCGAGATGAGCGTCAACGAGCTCCGGCAGGTCGGCCGTGAGCTCGAGCTCGAAACCGGCAGCGCCGAGCGGAAGGACGACCTCGTCGACCGGATCCTCCAGCGCCAGACCGAGAACGCCGGCCACGCCTATGCGACCGGCATCCTCGACATCGTCGACGAGGGCTTCGGGTTCATGCGCCGGCATGGGCTGTTGCCGAGCCCGGAAGACGTCTACGTCAGCTCGAGCCAGGTCCGCCGCTTCGGGCTGCGCATCGGGGACCGCATCTCCGGCGCGGTCCGCGCGCCGCGGGAGGCGGAGAAGTACTGGGGGATGCTCCGGGTCGATGCGGTCAACGGGGTCGACACCGACACCGCCCGTCGGCGGCCGGTCTTCAACGACCTCACCCCGGTCCACCCGGACGAGCTCATCAACCTCGAGACCGACCCCAAGAACCTCAGTCAGCGGCTGATCAACCTCGTCAACCCGCTCGGCAAGGGGCAGCGTGCCCTCATCGTCAGCCCGCCGAAGGCCGGCAAGACGATGCTGCTCAAGCAGATCGCCAACGGCGTCAGCGCCAACTACCCGGACGTGCTGCTCATGGTCGCGCTTATCGGCGAGCGTCCTGAGGAAGTCACCGACATGCGTCGCAGCGTCAAGGGCGAGGTCATCTCCTCGACGTTCGACGAGCCGACCGAGAACCACACGCACGTCGCCGAGATGGCGCTCGAGATCGCCAAGCGCCAGGTCGAGACCGGCCGCGACGTGGTGATCCTGCTCGACTCGATCACGCGCCTCGCGCGCGCCTACAACCTGGCGCTCCCGCCGAGCGGTCGGACGCTGTCGGGCGGCATCGATCCGATCGCCCTCTACCCGCCCAAGCGCTTCTTCGGTGCGGCGCGGAACATCGAGGAGGGCGGCTCGCTCACGATCATCGCGACGTGCCTCATCGACACCGGGTCGCGCATGGATGACGTGATCTACGAGGAGTTCAAGGGCACCGGCAACTCGGAGCTCATCCTCGACCGGAAGCTGGCCGAGAAGCGCATATTCCCGTCGATCGACGTCCAGCGGTCGGGCACCCGGCGCGAGGAGCTGCTCCTCGAGGAAGGCACACTCAAGATGGTCTGGACGATGCGCCGGATGCTGTCGGCGGTCGGGACCAACGAGGGCATCGAGATCCTCCTCAACCGGCTGTCGAAGACCCAGTCGAACGCGGAATTCCTCGCCTCGCTGACCAAGAACCTCGACGCCTGACGCCCAGCGCCAGGTGGTGCGACCGCGCACCGGTGTCGCGTCGACGCCACGGAAATGCAGCATCGACCGGGCTCTGGTTTGCCACGGTTGTTACACAAGTGGTACCTTCCGCCCGATGTCGTAGGTCCGACAACCGGTCGGACGCGGCCGCGAACGAGAACCCCCAGCCTCGATAACGCGACCCCGGACGGGCCCCCACCCACCCCCGCCCAACAGCGCTGAACCTCGCGCCCGGGCTCGTCCTCACGTCAGGAGACCGTATTGCTGAATGCGTCGGTCGGCGTCCAGCGCGTCCTTGGCCGCGTGCGCCGAACCTCGATCGACTCGATGACCGCGTTCCCGTTGCCGACCCGATCCAGGGTCGCTGCGCGCGTCCCGAGTGCGCGATCGGCATACCTCGCGACATCACGGCATATCTACCCGCTTCCGCGGCCCCGCCGTCGACGTGTCGCGCTCCTTCCCGCGCTGACGCTGCATCGACCTTCGCTCACGATGCGCCGGCCCTCGCTGGTCATGACCCGACCCACCTTCCGCCTGACCGCGCCGGCTGCACGCGAGGCGGTGCTCCTGTTCCCGTCGCTGATGCGGCGCGTCGCGGTCGGTCTGGGTCACGAGCGGATCGTTGCCATCGCGGCGGCCGGCATCCTGCTGTCGGCGTCGTTCATGAGCATGGGGCCGGGCGGCGGCGCGCGCGGCGACACGGGCGGTCCGAATGGTGATGGCCCCGCACCGCGCCTCGCGATCGCCGGCTCGACCGACGGCGAGGACACGGGCTCGATCATCGAGGACTACGTTTCGCAGTCCGACCGACCGAGCGACGGGACGATCGACGGCGCCCTCGCCCATCCCGACCTCGAGCCCGCCGCGATCGACCGCTACATCGGCACTGACATCGACGCCGTCAATCGTGCCGGCGTGCAGATGGCCCTCGCGAGCGCCACGTCGCTGGTCGACGGTCCGTTCCTCGACGACGGCACGCTGCTCAAGCCTGTCGCGGTCGACACGACCGTCCCGGACGGCAGCAGCCTGCTGCGGACCTACAAGGTCAAGTCCGGCGACACGCTCGCGACGATCGCGAACCGATACGACGTCTCGATGATGACGCTGTGGTGGGCGAACAAGCTCGAGTCGAAGGACCGGCTCCATATCGGCCAGACGTTGCGGATCCCGCCGGTCAACGGCCTCGTCGTCGAGGTCACCCCGGCTGACACGCTGACGGGCCTCGCCACCAAGTACAAGGTCGAGGAGCAGGACATCCTGACGACCAACGGCCTCGACGATCGCAACCTCGTCGTCGGCCAGGTCCTGATGCTCCCCGGCGCTCGAGGCTCGCAGATCAAGGAGCCCAAGCCCAAGCGGACCAAGAGCAGCCTCGTCTCGACGCCGAGCCGGCCGCGCTCGAACAGCGGTGGGTCGCGACCTGTCCGGCCGCCGTCGCGCTACAACGGCGGCTCGATGGCGTGGCCGACGAGCAGCCGCCACATCAGCCAGTACTACCACTACGGCCACTACGGCATCGACATCGATGGCTCGACCGGCAATCCGATCTATTCCGCGGCCTCAGGCACCGTGATCTTCGCAGGCTGGAAGAACAACGGCGGTGGCTACCAGGTCTGGGTCGCCCATGGCTCCGGGCTGTACACGACGTACAACCACATGTCGTCGGTGTCGGTCGGGCGTGGCCAGAGCGTCGGGCGCGGGCAGCGGATCGGCCGGATGGGCGCGACGGGCTTCGCGACCGGATCGCACCTCCACTTCGAGGTGTGGAAGGGCCGCATCTGGAACGGCGGGACCCGGGTCAACCCGCTGGCGTACCTCTAAGGTCGCTCGCCGGCCATCGCCGCCTGCCCATCCGGAGGTCTCGCCGAGACCCCGTGGGACAATGCCCTCGATGTTCCTCGACCGCGTGAAGATCTGGGTCCGCGCCGGTGACGGCGGCGCCGGGGCCGCGACCTTCCGCAAGGAGGCGCACGTCCCCCGTGGCGGACCCGACGGGGGCGACGGTGGTCGAGGCGGGTCGGTGTATCTCGGGGTCGACGCCGGCCAGACGACACTGCGCGATTTCCAGTACAAGCACCACTTCAAGGCGACGCCGGGCGGGCCTGGCACGCGCGCGCGCCGCCACGGCAAGGCCGGCGACGACCTGTTCTTGGACGTCCCGCCGGGCACGGCCGTCCTCGACGACGAGTCCTCGGCGCTCCTGGCCGACCTGGTCGCGACCGGACAGCAGGCGATGGTGGCTCGCGGTGGCCGTGGCGGTCTCGGCAACACGCATTTCAAGACCGCGACGCATCAGGCCCCGAAGCACGCGCAGAAGGGCGAGCCCGGCGAGGAGCGCTGGGTCCGGCTGGAGCTGCGGCTGATCGCCGACGTGGGGCTCGTCGGGCTGCCGAATGCCGGCAAATCGACGCTGCTCGCCGCGGTGACCGCTGCGCAGCCGAAGATCGCCGACTATCCGTTCACGACGCTCGAGCCGAACCTCGGCGTCATGGACCTCGGCGCTGAAGACGAGCGCCGACCGACGATCGCGGACCTGCCAGGCCTGATCGAGGGCGCATCGAGTGGTGCCGGCCTCGGCCACGCGTTCCTGCGCCATGTCGAACGCACTCGCGTCCTCGTCCACGTGGTCGACGGCTCGTCGAAGGATCCCGAGTGGGACCACGAGGTGATCCGTGAGGAGCTGCGAGCCCACGACCCGACGCTGCTCGACAAGCCGATGCTCGTCGCGTTCAACAAGCTCGACCTGCCCGCCGCGCGCGACGCCTGGCGTGGGTTCGAGCGTGCGCGGCGGGCCGAGGGCCGGGGGGTCGTCGGCCTCTCGGCCGTGACGGGGGAGGGGCTGGAGACGTTCCGCGCCCACCTCGCCGGCCTGCTGCCGTCCGCCGAGGAGCTCGCGATGGCGCCGGAACCGGCCGGAGTCGTCGTGCATCGCATCGATTCGATGCTCGATGGGTTCGTCGTCGAACGCGACCGCGACGGCGCGTTCCGGGTCCGCGGCAAGCGGATCGAGCGGATCGCGGCCCAGACGAACTTCGACGTCGAGGAGTCTGCGGAGCGATTCCAGCGCGACCTGGAGCGGATGGGCATCGACGCGGAGCTGCGCCGCGCAGGGGTGACCGCCGGCGATCTCGTTCGGATCGGCGGGTCCGAGCTGGAGTGGGAGCCGACGCCATGGGAGGACGCGTGACCGGTCGAGCCGACCCGCTGCGCGGTGCCACCGGCATCTTCGGCGGGACGTTCGATCCGATCCACATCGCTCACCTCGCGGTTGCCGAGGCGGCCCGCGACACGTTCGGGCTGCGGCGCGTGCTGTTCATCCCCGCCGCGCAGCCACCGCACAAGCCGGGCGGTGCCATCACGCCGGTCGAACACCGCCTCGCGATGGTCGAAGCCGCGGTGGCGGCGAATCCGGCGTTCGAGGTGAGCCGTATCGAGGTGGACCGCGCGGGGCCGTCCTACACGGTCGACACGTTGGGCGCACTCTGCGAGGCCGATCCCGCTGACCATCTCGCGCTCATCCTGTCGGCCGAGTCGTACAGCGAGCTGTCGACGTGGCACGAGCCGCGGCGCATCCTCGACCTCGCGGATCTGATCGTCGCACCGCGTGACGGCTACGCCGACGCCGACCCGAACCTCGTCCCGTCCCAGTTCCCCGCTGCGCCGGCCGCCATCGCGTTCCTGGACGGCCCGCATATCCGCCTGTCGGCATCCGAGATCCGCGGACGTGCCGCCGAAGGCCGGTCCGTGCGGTATCTCGTGCCGGATGCGGTCGCGGCGTATATCGGCGACCATGGGTTGTACCAGGACGACCGGAGGGACCATCGAACGTGACCGACCCCGCGCTCCCGAACGCCGTCGCCCGCAAGGCCGACGGTCTCCCGCGGCGAGGCAAGAAGGCACCCGTCAAGGGCAGTGAGCGCGAGGCGCTCGATCTCGCGCGTCGCATCGTCGAGCTCGCCGAGGACAAGAAGGCGGCCGACATGGTCGTCCTCGAGCTCGCGCCGCTGACCACCCTCGCCGACTACTTCGTGATCGCCTCCGGCGGCTCCGAGCGGCAGCTCGATGCCATCGCCGACGGCATCATCGAGGGCCTGCGCGACGAGAAGGTGAAGCCGATCGGGCGCGAAGGGACGGCGGCGTCCCACTGGGTCCTGCTCGATTACGGGTCGGTCATCGTCCATATCTTCACGCCGCCCGAGCGCGACTATTACGGCCTCGAGAAGCACTGGTCCGAGGCGAAGACGATCCTCCGCGTGCAGTGACGAGCGGCTGACTGCCACTCACCCGTACCAATCGGTCGGGTACTCACGGGTCATGGGGCGGCGCGCCATCCCGATGCCAGCATCGGGTCATGTCCTCCCGCGATCGATGCCCCGCCTGCGGTCACCGGCTCATCACGACCCGGTTCGACACGACGTTCCGGCTGCCTGACCGGAGCGAGCGGCTGTGCTTCGGCATCCCCGGCGGGCTCTGCGAGGACTGCTCGCAACTCTATATCGACCCGGACCTCATCGAGCTGCTCGACCTCGCCGAAGGCCGTTGCGTCTTTGCGATCGAGAGCGATCTCGTGGTCCAGGAGCAGGCCTGGTCATCCGCCGACTGACCGCCTGAGCGTCGGTCGGGTCCCGGGGTCAGCCGGGACCGACCGCGCGACCTAGCCCGACCCGCCGTCTCCCGACGGCACGTGGTCGCGGACCCACAACGAGAAGGCGAGACGCCGCTGCGCGGTGTCCGACTCGTAGCCCGGTGCGCCCTTGACCATCGCATCGAGCGTGACGAGACCATCCAGCGCCGCAGTCAGGTCGCCGATCGTCCATTTCCGCGCCTGGCTCGCCAGCGTCTTCGCCCGGAACTCGCTGTTGATGCCCATGGCCCGGGCGGCCTCCGGCAGGTTCAGCCCCCCGGAAAGGCGATCGCCGATCTCGAGGAGTTCGACGATCCGTCGATGGAGTACCGCGAGGAGCACGGGTTCCGGCGTCGCGTCCAGGAGTCGGTCGAGGGTCGCTGACGCGACGTCCGCCCGTCGCTCGCCCACCGCGTCGCTCAGTGCCCAGACGGATGCGGGCGTCGTCTCCGAGACCAGTGCCTTGACATCGTCTGCGGTCACCGGTCCCTCGTCGATGGCGTGGCGAAGCTCGAGCTTGTCCAGCTCCCCGGCAGCGATCCGGCTGATGAAGCGTCGGTCCACATCCCCTTCTGTGACCCGCGCGCCAAGACGGTCGGCCAGCTCCCGGGCGGCACCTCCGGCGAGGACCAGACCTCGCTCGCGCGCCTCGTCGGTGATCCATGCGGCGAGTGCCGTCGGCCGGGGTGCCATCGCCGAGGCGATCGCGCCACCGGCGGCCTTGACTGGGTCGGCCAGGCGCCGGATGCCCGGTCCCTTGGCGTTCGACTTGGCTGCCTCGACGAAGGCGAGCGCATGGCCAGGCGCCATCAGACCGATCGTCTCGACGACACGGTCCCGGGTGTCGTTCCGGCGGACGAGAGCCCCCGGGTTGCCGACGACGGCCAGTGTCCCGCCACCGAACATCGCCGGTGTCGCGAGCCGTTCGTACAGCTGCGCCGCGTCAGTCGGCGCGGTGGTCACATCCACGCGTAGGTCCCAGCGCTCCAGCGGCGACCCGAGCTCGGATCCGAGCTTCGCCGCGAACCGTCGGACCAGCCGGTCCGCGAGGAGCTCGTCGTCACCCCAGACGTACAGCAGCGGAGCGATCACCGACGACGCGGATCACGCCCGCACCGACCGGCGTGGATCGGGCGGCAGGGCGGGGCACCGTCCGCCGGGGGGCTCGGGGATATCACGGGCCGGATGGTACCCGAGGTCCACGGCGGTCCCGAGCGGGGCGACCGGCACCCGCGAGGATGCCGGCTTCGCGACGAACGGCTGCAACGGGACCGCGCACAGGAACGCGCGCTCAGCGGCGATGGTGCGGCCAGCCCGGACGACCAGGGCGCCGCGCCTCGGGCTGGTCCGCACGGCCATCCCGGTCGCGTCGAACGCGACACTGACCGTGCCGTCCCGATCCGTCCGGTAGACGCGGGCGCCGGCCTCGGACAACCGGTCGAGCGTCGAGCGGGCGGGATGGCCGTACGGATTGCCGGTCCCCGCGGACGCCACCGCGACCCGTGGCCGGATCGTCGACACGAATGCCTCGGTCGTGGCCGTCCGGCTGCCGTGGTGCGCCACCTTCAGGAAGTCGACGGTCGGGAGTCCTTGGGCAAGGAGGCTCGGGTCGATCTCCTCCTCGACATCGCCCGCGAGCAGGAACCGACGTGTCCCGACCGTCCCGAGCAGGACCACGGACACGTTGTTGATGCCAGTCCCGGTGTCGGGCGGCTCCGGGGGTACCTGGCCGCGGATCGGCCAGAGGACGCGAAGGTCGATGTCGTCGACCCGGAGGGAATCACCGGCGGCGATCGCCAGCCGCGGGGTCACTTCCGCGGCACCGATGCGATCGAGCCAGGCGGCATAGCCCGGCCCCGGCCCGCGCATCCCCGGCTCGAACACGCGGTGCACCTCGTATCGGTCGAGCAGCAGCGCAAGCCCGGCCACATGGTCCTCGTGCGGGTGGCTGAGGACGAGCGCGTCGATCCGGCGGTCCCACGGCGGGATCCGTCGGTCGAGCTCGACGAGGAGTCGGTCGGGATCGGGACCGCCATCGACCAGGAGCCGGCCGCCCCGACTACCCTCGACGAGGATCGCATCGCCCTGCCCGACATCGAGGACGCTCACGCGCGCCACTCCGCCCGACCGGCTGACGACGACCGCACCCGCGACGGCGACCGTGACGGCGAGGATGCCGCTCGCCAGGCGGAACGACCGCGAGTTGTCGTGACGCGTCGGCGGGCGTTCCGTCGCGGGGGTCGGGCGGCCCACTCGCCGCGGATGCCGGCTTCGCCATGCCATCGCTGCGCCAACGGCGCCGATGCTGCCAAGCCCGACGATGGCTCCGAGTGGCGGTTCCAACGAGAGGCTCGCGAGCGGCACCGCGGCGGCCACGTCGACGATCCCCACGATGAGTCGGAGCGCGACCCATGCGGGCGCCGCGAGGATCGCGCCGACGGCACCCGGGGCGCCGAGCTCGACGAGGCCCCCAGCAAGCATGGCGACGATCCCCGCCGCCATCGCCGGGGCAACGAGCGGCACGACCGCAAGGTTCACGACCGGGGCGATCGCTGCCAGTCGTCCGAACGAGGCAAGGACGACCGGGAGCGTCGCCGCCTGGGCGGCAAGCGACACTCCGAGGCTCTCGGTCAACCAGCGGGGAGCCCGCCCGCCTGTCCAGCGATCGAGTCGGGCCGCCAGTGACGTCGCCCAGGCGATGAGGCCGGCGGTCGCGAGTGTCGAGAGCTGGAAGCCGGCGTCGGCGACGAGATGCGGGTCGGCCAGCAGGAGGAAAGCCGCGGCCCACCCGAGCGCCGCTGCGGCCCGACCCGCGCGTCCGGTCTCGCGGGCGAACAGCACGACACCCGCCATCGCGCCGGCACGCAGCACCGACGGCGACGCGCCCGCGAAACAGATATACGTGACGATGGCGATCACCGTCACGACGGCTCGGCGCCGGCGCCCGAGTCGCCCGGCAATGGCGGCGATCGCGGCTGCGACGATCGCGATGTTCCATCCCGAGATCGCCACGACATGACTCACGCCCGCTGTCGTGAACGCTGCCGCTACCGAGCGGTCCACCCGATCCCGCAGCCCGATGAGGATGCCAGCCGCGAGGCCGGCCTCGGGTTCGGGGAGCACCTTCGCGAGCAGGTCCCCTGCACCTCGGCGGATCGACTCGAGCATCGTCCCGGCGTCGGAGGATCGCTCGAGCAGTCGGATGGCACGAGCGTCGAGGGAGCCCCAGGCGCCGATCCGCTCCAGGTACCGGCCGTACGGACTGTCAGGTCGCTCACGGACGCGTCCGCCGACCTCGATCCGGTCGCCCGGCGTGACGGCCGGGTACCGGGGAAGGGTGGACGCGAGGCGGAAGCCGTCGGCACCCCCGTTCAGCGTTCGTAGCGTGGCGACCTGGTTCCCGTTGCGTGGCGACCCGATCGACTCCACCAGCATGGTCCACGGGCCCGCCCCAGCCGGGATGCCGGTCAGTTCGGCCGACGTGGGGAGCGCCATGCCCCGCAGGAGTGTCGCCGCGACGCCGACACCGAAGGCGACGAACACGGCGCGCCGATACGCGGACGTGATGGCGAGCACCACGCTCGACGCGATCAGCCCCAACGCCAGCGCGATCGCCAGCGTCGTGCCGGTCTCCAGCGCCAGTGCTCCGACGACGGCCCCGCATGCGAACGAGCAGCTGCGCGGCACGTCAGCCGACGGTCAGGAGCGGCCGGAGCTTCTCGAACGTCTTCTCGCCGAGGACACCACGGGACCGCAGTTCCTCGACCGCGCCGAACGGCGCCTCCTCCCGAGCCGCGATGATCTTCTGTGCGGTGGCCGGCCCTACGCCCGGCAACTCCTCGAGCTGGGCCTGCGTCGCCGCATTGACATCGAGCAGTGCCGGACCCACCGACGCTCCGGCGATCGACGCTCCCGGCCCGACGATCTCGTCATCCCGGGACGGGACACGGACGTGATCACCGTCCTTGACCGGCGCCGCCAGGTTCAACTCCCGCTCGGCCCTCGCCGTGTCGACTCGCGGACCATAGCCACCAGCCAACCGCACGACGTCGACCAGCCTCGATCCGGGCGGCACCCGATACACGCCTGGGTTGGGTACCGCGCCGACGATCTCGACGACGACCACGTCGCCAGGCACAGCGCTCGGCGTCTCGGTGGCGCCGGACGCAAGCGCGGCCGGAATCACCGTCCCACCGTCGATGCGCACCTCCCCGCTTCCACCGGCGACGGCGACGACGATCGCGACGACGGCGAACGCGAGAGCGGCAGCTCCGATCGCGACGACCCTCGCCGCCGAGGGGATCGGCGACGACGGTGCAGTCTGTACGGCCGTTTTCTGGGCTGCGTCGGCCGACGGCAGTTCCAGCACACGCCACGGTGGTGGGGCACTCGGCTCCATGTCGCGCTCCGCGGCGGGCGGGATGGCGGTGGTCACACACGGACGCCCCGACGGCGTCGGGGGCACTTCCGATGTCGGCGGGGCGTCACTGCCGACGGTAATCAGCGCCGCTTAGCTGCGACTTATCGCCTCAGAGCCGCTCCCAGTCCACCCATCGCGAACCGTCCCACCAACGGTGCCAGACTCGGCCGTCGCGGCCGGGGGCGAAGACGTCGATGCGGTCGGCGCTCCAGGACGACGCCGCCGGCATCCCGGTCAGTTCGCCCCCCATGGCCTCCCAGTCGTGCCACGATCGGCCGTCCCAGTACCGGTTCCAGAGCTGGCCGTCGTCGAAGATCGCGAAGACCTCGAGCTCATCGACGCCCCACGCGGTCGCCGCGGGCCCGGATGCGAGCTGCCCTCCGAGCGACGTCGGTTCCGACCAGCGCTTCCCATCGAACGAGCGGTGTACGAGCGACCGATCCACATCGACCGTGAACAGGTCGATCCGATCGGGTCCCCAGGACACGGCCGCAGTGTTGGGTCCGAGCGAGGTGTCCGGCATGGACCGCAGAGTAGCCGTTCTCGCGCCCCACAGAATCGAAGAGCGCCAGCCGGGGGGGGCAGGCTCGCTT
>DATHTG010000436.1:0-2654 GCA_035463515.1 Candidatus Limnocylindrales bacterium | reverse complement strand
ATTCCCGAGGCATTGGGCGGCGCTGACGGCCATCTTCGCGCTGCTGTCGCTCGAGGAAATCATCGGGATCCATTCCGAGGTGACGCAACGCCTCCGGGATGTCGTGAGCATCACCGAGGGCTTTGGCTACGCCCTCGCGCTCACCGCGATCGCGCTCATCGGGCTCGCGGTCGTCGCGCTCCTCTTCGGGCGCTTCTACCTCCATCTCCCGGCCAGGTGGCGGATGTGGTTCACGATCGGCGCGATCGTCTACCTCATCGGCGTCTTCGCGTCCGACGCCGTCGGTGACTACCTCATCACCGCGTCGGGCGCCCCGACGCTCGGGTACGTCATCGTCCAGACGGTCGAGGAATCGTTCGAGATGATCGGGGTCCTGATCTTCATCGTGATGCTGCTCGAGTACATCCGGACGTTCGTCGGGCGGGCGTCGGTCGACGTCACCGACCCGGTCGGGGGCTAGCCTCGGTGCGTATCGTCACCGAGCGCGCGCATGTTGCACGCACCACGGCTCGACTGAAAGGTCGCTGATACCGCGCGCTCGCCACAGCGATATGTCGACCGTCGCGCGCTGGCGCCATCCTCCGGCCCGTAGCCCAGGAGGCCCAGCCATGACCGATTACGAGCGCACGACGACGCATCAGACATCGTCGACCGACCCACTCGTCGCCGAGCCGCGGGCGAGCAGCGTGCGGACCACCGAGCGCGCCTATACCTCGGCCGGACCGGGCGGGGCGGCGGTGATCAGCCGGTTCGTCACGTTCCTGTTCGGGGTCCTGCAGGTCGCGCTGATCCTGCGTGTGATCCTGCTTCTGCTGGTCGCGAACCCCGGCAACGACGTCGTCCAGCTGATCCTCAACATCACAGACCCGTTCGTGGAGCCGTTCCGCGGCATGTTCCAGCTCGACCGGGTGACCGCCGACCAGGGTTCGACGCTTGACATCGCGGCGATCGTCGCGCTGATCGGCTGGAGCCTCGTAGAGCTGCTCATCCTCGCGCTGGTCCGCGTCTTCGACCGCCGGACCGTGACCGAGGTCTGATCCGGGACGGTCTGACCAGGAGGTCTGGCCGACCCCCCAGGTGCTGTCAGCGGCCGCCGGTGTCCCTTGTGGACCCGGCGGCCGTTTTCGTGCCCGCCGATCGATGCCGGCCCACGGCCACGATCGTCACGTCGTCGGCCGGCACCACCCCTTCGCAGAACCCGCTGACCGCGCTGCTCAGCGCGCGCACGATGTCGTGCGCCGATCCGCCGCGCGAGCCGTCGATCGTCGCGAGCATCCGATCCTTGCCGAAGCGTTCGCCGGTCGACGTCATGGCGTCGGTCACGCCGTCCGTGTACAGCAGCAGTCGATCGCCGGGCGCGAGATCGAGCTCGATCTCGGGCAGGTCGAGCGGCGACGACATGCCGAGCATCCGCCCGCCACCTTCGACCGCCACGATGGGGCCGGCATCGGCGGGGATCAGCAGTGGTGGCTCGTGACCTGCGTTGGCGATCGACACATGTCCATTCCGGACGTCGAGGCGCGCGACGAGCGCGGTGATGAACAGCGCCGTGTGCAGCTCGTCGACGAGGATCCGGTTCGTGCGCCGAAGCGCGTCCGCGGGACCGCTCGCGGCCTGGAGCGCCGTGTGGATGACGGGACGCGCGAACGCCATCAACAGCGCCGCCGCGATCCCCTTGCCGGTCACGTCGGCGATCGTGATGCCCAGCGGCCGGCCGCGGCGCCGGAGCAGGAACAGCTCGAAGAAGTCGCCACCGATCTCGCGTGCTGGCTCGTAGTAGCTCGCGAGGTCGTAGCCAGGGACATCCGGCGCTTTGAGTGACACAAGGCTTCGCTGCTGGACGCGGCTGAGCGCGAGCTCTGCGGCGATCCCGCTTCGCGCATCGCCAGTGGCCGGCGCGACGTCGATCCCACCCGCTTCGATCAGCCGCTCGACCGCGAGGGCGACGGCCTCGAGCGCCGCGCCGATTACGCGCTCGCGGACCGCGGGCCCCTCGGCGACGAGTCGGCCGAGGTAGCGACCGTCGACCTGGATATCTCGGGTCAGACGCGGACCGTCGGTCAGAACGGGCTCCGAACGAGCCGCTGGCTCCTCGAAGCGGACGCTCAGCTGAGCAGGGACGCGCGCGAACGGCCGGAGGATCGAATCGATCGCGTCGGTCATCCCCGCGATCGACGCTAGAAGGCGGCGAGCGCCGACTCCCGATCGGGATGACTCGGGAACAGCGCGTCGAGACCGGTCCGCTGGAGGACACCCGCCACGTCCGGCCGCATCCCGGCAAGTCGGACCGCGTTCTGTTCGCCGCCCTCCTCGGCGCCACGCTCCATCTCGTGCAGCGCGCTCCAGCCGTATTCGGGATCGGGCGGCTCCTCGCCCTGCATCACCTTGAGGATCGAATACAGCGAGACGAGGCCCGAGCTCGAGATGAACGTGAGGTCGGTGAGGTCGAGCAGGAGATGACGGGCACCCGATGCATGGATCGGGCGGACGTCGTCGACCAGGCGAAGGTAGTTCGACGCGTCGAGCTCACCGGCGAGCGTCATGACGGTGACGGGCGTCGGCCCGTCGATCCGCTCGACCGTGGTCTGCATCGCCATCGCTCAACCCTCCTTCGCGCGGCGGACCCGGGACCGCGTCAGGGTCAGTATGTTGCC
>DATHTG010000435.1:0-5907 GCA_035463515.1 Candidatus Limnocylindrales bacterium | reverse complement strand
GGGCTGCCGATGAAGCCCGCCACGAACGTGTTGGTCGGATGGTCGTACAGCTGCTGCGGCGTGCCGACCTGCTGAAGGATCCCTTCGCTCATCACCGCGATCCGCGAACCCATCGTCATCGCCTCGACCTGATCGTGGGTGACGTACACGACGGTCGTCTTGAGGCGCTGATGGAGTCGGGCGATCTCCGCACGGGTCTGGACGCGCAGCTTGGCGTCGAGGTTGGACAGCGGCTCGTCCATAAGGAACACCGCCGGCTCGCGGACGATCGCCCGCCCGAGTGCGACGCGCTGGCGCTGACCGCCCGACAGCTCCTTCGGCTTGCGGTCGAGGAGCTTCTGGAGCTGGATCGTCTCCGCGGCCTCGTTCACGCGCCGCTCGATCTCCTGCTTTGAGACCTTGCGCAGCTTCAGACCGAACGCGAGATTGTCGCGGACCGACATATGCGGGTAGAGGGCGTAGCTCTGGAACACCATCGCGATGTCCCGGTCCTTCGGAGCGACGTCATTGACGACGCGGTCACCGATCCGGAGCGTACCGCTGGAGATCTCCTCGAGCCCCGCGATCATCCGTAGAGCGGTCGTCTTGCCGCAGCCCGACGGCCCGACCAGGACCATGAACTCGCCATCCCCGATCTCGATGTTCATGTCCTTGACGGCGTGGAAATCGCCGTACAGCTTGTTGACGTTGTCGAACGTCACGGTCGCCATGCGTGTTCCTCCGACCTGGCGACCATCGCGGGTCCTTGCATCCCAGTCGCCGAAGCGATGTCCCGCCAGTCGGCAGGACGCGGACGGACCCCGTACGTGGCAGCGCAGGGTCGTCGCATCGTACGAGCCCACGACGCCCGACGGCAAGCATCGGATCCGATGGTGGGCCGGCGGCGTACCCTGTCACGCATGACGTTCGCGACGCCGCCCTTCACCCGTCGGACCTTCCTCGTGCATGCCGGCCGCGGGACGATCGCGTTGGCGGTCCTCAGCGTCGCCGGCTGTGGGCCCAGCGCCGTGGCATCCGCGGTGCCGTCAAGCGAGCGGTCGGCCGAGCCATCGCCGTCCGACGCCCTGTCGGCCGACCCGTCCGTGACCACGAGCGGATCGAGCGCACCCCCGTCAAGCGCGACAGGCGGCGTCACGTGGCAGCGCGCGAACCTGGGGTTCGTCTCGGCCTATGTGCTGGTCAGGGCTGGAGAAGCGGCCATCGTCGATACCGGCACGACAGGTAGTGCCGGCAAGATCGGCGAGGCGCTCGTCGCCGCGGGCGTCGACTGGCCGCAGGTCGCGCACGTGATCCTGACCCACAAGCATGGCGACCACGCCGGCAGCATCGCGGGCGTCCTCCAGGAAGCTGCCGACGCGGCGGTCTACGCCGGCCAGGCCGACATCCCGAACATCGAGGCACCCAAGCCGATCACCGCCGTGGCCGATGGCGAGACCGTGTTCGGGTTGCGTGTCGTCGCGACGCCCGGCCACACCGCCGGCCACATCGCGGTCCTCGACGAGGCCGGTGGCATCCTGGTCGCGGGCGATGCGCTCGGCACGTCCGGCGGCACGCTCACGGGGTCCAACCCGTCGTTCACCGAGGACGCGGACGCCGCGACGGCGACGGTCGTGAAGCTCGGGAAACTGACGTTCGAGACATTGCTGGTCGGCCACGGCGAGCCGATCCTCGAAGGGGCATCCGCACAGGTGGCAGCACTCGCCGCCGCAAGCTGAGGTTTCCGATGGCCACGACGCCGGCGGTCCATATCTCACGCGACCGGTTCCACCTCGCTTGGGACCCCGCGATCCCGGCCATCGAGACCGTCGAGAGCGGGGCGATCGTCGAATTCGACCTCCTCGACGCGGCCGGTGGACAGCTGACAGCGGGGTCGACCGTGGAAGATCTTGGCCGGCTCGACTTCGACCGGGTCGACCAGGTCAACGGGCCGATCGCAGTCGTCGGTGCAGAGCCCGGTGACACGCTCCAGGTCGACCTGCTGGAGTTCGAGCCCGCCGATTGGGGCTGGACGGCGAACATCGGCGGGTTCGGGCTCCTGACCGACCAGTTCCCGGATCCGTACCTGCGGATCACGAAGGTGCCGCGCCCCGGCGAACGGGCGGACTTCCTGCCCGGCGTTCGCGTGCCGATCGTCCCGTTCTGCGGCGAGGTCGGCGTCGCGCCGATCGATGGTCCACGGTCGACGATCCCGCCCGACCTGCACGGCGGGAACATGGATACGCGACACCTCACGGCGGGCGCCACGCTCTTCCTGCCGGTCTTCCACGAAGGAGGCCGGCTGTCCATGGGCGACGGTCATGCCGCGCAGGGCGACGGCGAGGTGTGCGGGACGGCCATCGAGACGCCGATGCGGGCGCTCGTCCGGCTCACGGTGCGCAAGGATCTGCACCTGACGGGGCCCGAGTTCCTGACGGCTGACGTCCAAACGCCGGTCGGGCGGCGGTACGCGACGGACGGCGTCGGGCCGGATCTCAACGAGGCTGCGCGGGACGCCGTCAAGCGGATGATCGACTGGCTCGGACGAGAGCACGGCATCGCGCCGATCGATGCCTACCTGCTGACGAGCGTCGCGATCGATCTGCGGATCAGCGAGATCGTCGACATGCCGAACGTGGTCGTCACGGCGCACTGCCCGCTATCGCTGTTCGACTGAGGGGGTCTCCAAGCCCAGGAGCAGCCCTCGTCATCCGCGCGTGCTGGCCCCTCCATAGCCGAGCACGACGACGTCGACCGGTTCGGCGCGTCCACGCAACTGCACGCGACGTTGCTCGGGCCCCCCCACGAGGCCTGCCGCGTCGGCTGCAGCGACCGAGACCAGGATCTCGCCAGCCTGTGCGACAGAAGCGAGCCGGGCGGTCGTATTCACCGCGTCGCCGAGCGCCGTGAAATCTGAAACCCCCTTGTCGCCGACCGAGCCCACGAACGCCAGACCCGTGTGGACTCCGGCGCCGATCGGGATCCACGGGCCCGCGTCCGACCCGTGGCCGGTCCCTTCGAGCAAGGCGACGGCCGCATCGATCGCTTGTGCTGCGTGGTCGAGGCCGGACATACCCGGCACGAAAAGACCAACGACTTCGTCCCCGACGAACTTGTCGACGATCGCCTCGCGCTCGACGAGCACTCGGGCGGCCACCTCGTAGAAGCGGTTGAGGAGGTCGGAGAAGTCTCGGGGTGCCATCCCTTCGGCAAGACTCGTGGAGCCGCGCACGTCCGCGAAGAGCATGCTCAGCTCGATCTCGGCGCCCCCGTGATCGGCATCGATGTCCTGATAGCAGGCGCGGCAGTATCTCGGGTTCTTCTCCCACGGACCCAGGTCGAGCATCCGCATCAGCGCCCCGCCCGGACCGGCGAATGGGCGGAGGCACATCTTGCATCGCGGCGCAGCGGGGAACGCCCGCCAAAAGCGCCGTTTCGGTCGAACGCCTTGGTCGGAGCCGTCGAGCTTGCGCCGCCAGTCGGCCTCGGACAGCCGTGCCATCTCCGCCTCCGCAACGCCCTTGGCGCCGAGGAGTCTACGCCGAGGTCTCCGTTCCCCTTGGGTCGACCTCGATGCGGGCGGCGGCCACGGATGTGGTCGCCGCCCGGACGGCGACTAGGCCTCGCTCACCACGTCGCCGACGCGCTCGATCGTGTCGCCTCGGCTCGAGCGCAACACGAAGTACAGGACGACCCCGACGAGCATCCAGATGCCGACGATCAGCGGCACGACGTCGATCGGCGACGCCAGCGGCGGGATCGGCACGTTCAGGATCGGGATGGTCACGCCACCCAGGACCCCGAGGAATGCCGGGATCAGCAGGATGACCCCGATGATCGGAACGACCACGTGCTTGATCGGGTTGAATTCCGCCCGACCCTCGCCGAGGTAGTAGCCGATCGCCGCGAGGTTGAGCGCGATGTACATCCCGGCGAAGAGCAGCCCGAGGATGTAGCCGATGAAGATGTACGTCGTCAGCGGGCCGCCCAGTTGCTGACCGCTGAAGAGGAGCCCGAGCGCGATCGCAAGGACGATCGCGAGCGCTCCCTGCAGGTGGACGGCGTTGACGGGCGTTCGGTAGGTCGGATGGACGTCGGCGAGCGCCGCGGGCAGGATCCGTGAGCGGCCGAGGGCGAAGATCGCCCGCGTGGACGCGTTGGCGCCCGCGTTCGCATTCGCAAGTGAGCTGTTGAGGATCGCGAACGTGATCAACAGCGAGCCGATGCCGGGCAGGACCTCGTTCGCCATGCCACCCCACGGGTCGCCATCGTTGGCGGTCAGGAAGCCGGTCATGTTCTCCGGGCCGAAGTACACCGTCGCGGCGTAATAGTTGAAGACGTAGAAAAGGCCGATGAGGATCGCCGACCAGATCACCGCCTGGCGGATCGTCCGTCTCGGGTCGCGGGTCTCCTCCGCCAAAGGCGCCGCAGCCTCGAATCCGACGAACGCGAGCAGGCAGAAGACCATGCCTTGTAGCGCGGGCAGGAGACCCTGGTCACCGGGGATGAACACGGACACCGTGTTCCGCGACCCCGCATTGATGATCAGCAGCAGCGAGATCACGAGGAAGATGCCGATCTCGATCAGCCCCAGCACCACGCCGACACGGGTCGAGATCGTGACGCCGCGGTAGACCAGCCACCACACGATCAGGCCGCAGATGACCGCGAGCGGCAGCCACAGGAGGTCGTTCTGGAATCCCGTCAGCGTCGTGATGAACGACGCGCCGAACAGGCCGAACGAGGCGTACAGGGCGGCCGGCACGATGGGCTCGGCCAGCAGGAACGCCCACGCCATCAGCCAGCCTGCGAAGGAGCCCAAGCCCCGGGCGAGATACGTGTACATGCCGCCCGCCGACGGCAGGTGCCTCGCGAGCTCACCCATCGAATAGGCCGTGAACAGGACGGCGACGAGCGCCAGGACGACGGCCAACGGCGTGTTGCCGCCGGCGTTGCTGGTGGCGGCGCCGATCGACAACGCTGTCGCGACGGCGGGCGCCATATGGGTGATGGACTGGAACAGGACCTCGGTCAGCCCGATCGCGTTGCGGTCGAGGCTTGAGTCGACGGTGGTGGACGCCACAGATCCCTCCTCTCCCTCATCCCCCCTTCCGTCCCCCGTCCGAGCGCCCGCTACTATGCGGCCACGTCATGCAGACGGCAACGGGCTCCCGACGAACGATCGCGGCGCGAGACAGCGCAGCCGACACGCTCGCCCAGCTGCGGGGCATGGACGCCGACGCGCTGTGGGTCGTGTATCACGACTATGCCGGCCTCGGAAAGGCCAAGGCTGTCCCGCCTGGCCGATTCGAGGAGGTCGCTCGCGAGGGGGTCACCTTCGCGATGGCGAACTGGGATCTCGCCATCAACGACGAGCAGGTGCCACATCCGATCTTCGGGGCCGATTCCGGCGATTTCCGAGCGGTCCCCGATCCGTCGACGCTCGTGGCGCTGCCCCATAGACCCGGTGTCGCGCAGGCGTTGGCGAGGCTGACTGACGACACCGGCGCCGACTGGGAGGGCGATCCACGCGCGGCGCTGACCGCACAGGTCGAGCGCCTGGCCGATCTCGGCGTCGGCGTGAAGGTGGCGTTCGAGGCCGAGTTCGTCGTCGTCCATGGCACCGATCCCGGGGCGCTCCACGCGGATACCGGGCGGATGTTCGCTGTCGAGGGTCTCGATGCGCGTTGGTCGATGGCCGCGCGGGTCCTCGATGATCTCGATGCCGTCGGCGTGGATGTCCACCAGTTCGCGAAGGAATACGGTCCGGGCCAGTTCGAGGTCAGCCTCCTGCCGACGGATCCCTTGAAGGCGGCCGACCGTTTCCTGCTTGCCCGCCAGCTCATCCGGGCGGCTGCCCGGGCCGAGGGAGCGACGGCGTCGTTCATGCCCAAGCCCTTCGCGGACGTCGCCGGGAATGGTCTGCACGTC
>DATHTG010000434.1:0-8509 GCA_035463515.1 Candidatus Limnocylindrales bacterium | reverse complement strand
GACGCTGATCTTCGCCGCGGCGATGCCGGCGCTCCAGGACTACATCCAGACGTTCCCGAGCCCGTCGGCATGACGATGGGGCCGTCGGGCCCGGGAGGATCGCGTCCCGAAGAGGAGCCGCCCTCCGGCGATCCCGGCGAGGTCACGGCGCCGTACACGCCGCCGACCGCGTCGACGTCCACCAGCGACGTGCCTCCGCCTCCGAGCCCGCCGCCGAGTGGCCTCCCACCGGGCGTCGGGTGGACACCGCCGGTGGCCGCTCGACAGGAGATCGCGCCCGGGCTCGTCTTCGCGGATGTGCTCGCCCGCTTCGTCGCATACCTGATCGACGGATTCCTCATCGCGCTCGTCGCGGGGATCATCGCCGAGCCGATGGGTTGGGGCGTCGTTCCGGACGCAGCCGATCCATTCGGCCCCGAGTCCTTCCGGACGACCGAATACACGATCCTCACCGCCGCGATCGGTGCTCTGTACTTCATCGCGTCCTGGTCGGGAGGCCGGCGCGCGACCCTCGGCCAGCGGCTCCTCAAGATCCAGGTCGGCAACGCGTTCGATGGCCGCCCGCTCTCATTCGACCAGGCTGTCCGGCGATGGCTCGGACTCGGCGAATTCCTGTCCCTGTTCGGGCTGACCGCCGGTCTGGCGGCCCTCGCGAGTGGCGTCCAGCTCATCTGGACGATCGTCCTGCTGATCACGACCGCATCGAGCCCGACGAAGCAGGGTCTCCACGACCGCATCGCGAACTCAGCCGTCGTGCGCCCCGCGAACGCTGGGAACGGGCTGGTCGTCGCCTGCGCGGTGATCGCGGTCGTCCTGGCAGCGCTCGCGCTGCTGAGCATCATCGCGTTGATCTTCCTCGGCGGGCAGGTGAGCGAGATCCTGTCCGAGGTCGGAGGATCCGTCTGACCATCGACTCGCCCGGCGATATGGACGGGGCCGCTTTTCGGGAGGCGGCGCATGTCGTCGCCGACCTCATCGCCGACTACATCGAGAACGTCGAGCGCTATGCCGTGTTGCCGTCGGTCGAGCCCGGCACCTTGCGCCCGCTCTTCCCGACGGCAGCGCCCCAGGACGCCGAGGCCATCGACGCGATCCTCGCCGATTACGACCGGCTCGTGGTCCCCAATGCCACGCACTGGCAGCACCCAGGGTTCATGGCGTATTTCGCGACGACCGCGTCGGGTCCGGGCATCCTCGGGGAGATGCTCACGGCCGCCCTCGGTCAGAACCCGATGCTGTGGCGGACGTCGCCGATCGGGACCGAGCTCGAGGAAGTCGTCGTCGACTGGCTCCGCCAGGCGCTCGGGCTGCCGGATGGCGTCGATGGCCTGCTCACCGACACCGCCTCGACGTCGTCGCTCATCGCGCTCGCGGCGGCTCGAGAGGCCACTGGTCTCGATATCGCGGCGCGTGGCCTCGCCGGCCGCGACGACGTGCCGCCGCTTCGCGTCTATGCGTCCCGAGAAGCCCACAGCTCGATCGAGAAGGCGTGCATGACGCTCGGGCTCGGTGGCGAGAGCCTCGTGCGGATCGACGTCGACGACGCATTCGCGATGCAGCCGGACGCGCTGGCGGCGGCCATCGCCGCGGACCTCGCAGCGGGACGGCGACCCGTCGCCATCGTCGCGACGGTGGGGACCACCTCCTCGACCGCCATCGACCCCGTCGCCGAGATCGCCGAGATCGCCGAGCGCGAGGCGCTCTGGCTCCACGTCGACGCGGCATACGCCGGCGCGGTGGCACTCATCCCGGAGCGACGGGCGGCCTTCGACGGCTGGGAGCGCGCCGATTCGATCGTGGTGAACCCGCACAAATGGCTGTTCACACCGCTGGACGCGTCACTGCTGCTCACGCGGCGGATGGCGGATCTGCGCGCCGCGTTCAGCCTCGTGCCCGAGTATCTGCGCACGCTCGATCGGGAGAGCCCGGTTCGCGACTACAACGAGTTCACGCCACAGCTCGGGCGCCGATTCCGAGCGCTGAAGCTGTGGATCCAGTTGCGCTGGTTCGGTCTCGCGGGGCTTCGCGAACGGATCGACCGCCACATCGAGATGGCGGCGGCGTTCGCCCGGTGGATCGACGAGGCCCCCGATTGGGAGCGGCTGGCACCCGTCCCATTCTCGACGGTGTGTTTCCGCTGGAACCCTGGCGGCGTGAGCGACGAGGATCTGGATGTCCGGAACGCGGCGATCATGGATGCGGTGAACCGGACCGGCGAGGTGTTCCTCTCGCACACGAAGCTGCGTGGCAGGTTCACGATCCGCCTCTCGGTCGGCAACCTGCGGACGGAGCCGCATCACGTCGAACGAGCCTGGGCGCTGCTCCGGGAGGCAGCGGCGCGGTGACGTCCAGGCCAGACCCGAGCGATGTCCTCTTCTTCGCCTCGCCCGGCGAGTTGCGCGACTGGTTCGACGCGAACCATGACACGGCCGACGAGCTGTGGCTCGGCTACTACAAGAAGGCGACGGGGCGCCCGACGATCACCTGGTCGGACGCCGTCGATGAGGCCCTGTGCGTCGGCTGGATCGACAGCGTCCGCTATTCGCTCGACGATGCCCGCTCGGCGCAGCGGTTCACGCGGCGACGCAAAGGGAGCGTCTGGAGCGCGATCAACGTTCGGAAGGTCGGCGAGCTGACGGCGCAGGGTCGGATGCGCCCGGCCGGGGTCGCGGCGTTCGAGGCCCGCGACCCTGAGCGCACCGCGATCTACTCGTACGAGCGGGAGGACGCCGCCCTGCGCGATGACGAGATCGAGCGTCTTCGCGGAAACCAGGGTGCTTGGGCCGACTGGGAACGGCGGTCACGCTCGTACAAGCGGACGGTGACGTACTGGATCGCGAGTGCCAAGAAGCCCGAGACGCGGGCGCGACGCCTCGATGCGCTGATCGAGGCGGCTGCGCGAGGAGAACCGGTCGGCCCGATGCGACCTCCCGGCGGCCAGCGGACTCCCCGATAATGTCGCCATGCCGCCCATCACCGAACTGACCCGCATCGAGCCCGCCCATCTCGCTCGCCTCGAGAAGCAGGGCACGTTCACGACCGGCCTGCTGCTGGAACGTTCCGAGACGCCGACCCGCCGCCAGTACCTCGCAGATCAGGTCGCTGCGACCACGAATGATGTCCTCGAATGGCGGGACGAGGCGCTGATGCTCAATCTCGCGAGCTTCGGCCCGGACGACCATCTGCTCCTGCTCCAGGCCGACGTGTCGGGCCTGCGTGACATCCTCGGCCTGTCGCTCGAGGCCTTCCGTGAGCGGATCCACCGAGGTGCCGTCGAACTCAAGCGCGAGCCGCCCGACGACCTGACGATCTCGGGCTGGTGGGAGCAGGCCAAGACCCTCGAGGAGGAGTAGGCGCTCGGGCTACGATGCCGGTGTGCGCACCCCGCTGAGCCGGCTCGGCGATCTCGAGATCGGCGTCGCCACGGCCCTGGCCATCGTGGCGGTGACCATCCCGCTGTTCCTGAACCCGATCTGGGTCGCATTCGAGCAGGGTCGGTCGCAAGCGGACGCGTGGACCGGGCTTGCTCCCGACGAACTGAGGACGGCCACCGACGCGATCCTCGCCGACCTCGTCGTAGGCCCGCCGCACTTCGATGTCGCAGTCGGCGGCGCGCCGGTCCTCAACGAGCGTGAACGGGGACACATGCGCGACGTGCGCGGCGTCTTCATCGGTTTCTTCGTCGTCGTCCTGCTGAGCGTCGCGATCGCGGTCCTGATCGCCGCACGGCGAGACTCGGCTGGGCGACGCGCATCGTGGATGGCCGTGCGGGCGGGGTCCGTCGGGCTCGTCGTGGTCCTCGTCGTCGCCGGGACGGTCGCCCTGGTCGCATTCGATGCGCTCTTCGAGACCTTTCACCGGCTGTTCTTCCCGGGTGGCTCATACACCTTCGACCCGGCGACCGACCGTCTCGTCCAGCTCTTCCCCTTCCAGTTCTGGCAGGAGACGGCGATCGCCGTCGGAGTCGTGAGCGCCGTCATCGCGGCCGTCGTGGCAGGCGTCGCCACCCGCCGACTCGGGCGCCCCGCCGACCCGACGCCGGTCCACGCGACGTTCCAGGGCTCCCGGCCGTGACCTTGGACCGCCTCCTCACCGTCGAGGAGGCACGCGACCGCGTCTTCGCCGCCATCGCCGGGCCGACCGGATCCGAGGTGGCGTGGCTGTCCGAGGCGCTCGGGAGGGTCGCCGCGGAGCACCTTTCGAGTCCGATCGCGCTTCCGCCATGGGACAACTCCGCGATGGATGGGTATGCGATCCGCGCAGCGGATACCGCGGCAGCGCGCGAGGACGCGCCTGCCGAGCTCGAGGTCATCGGCGAGGTCCGCGCGGGTCAGCCGCCGGAGTCGGAGGTGCTGCGCGGGACGGCGGTCCGGATCGCGACGGGAGCGCCGGTCCCACCCGGTGCCGATGCCGTGATCCCGGTGGAGCAGACGACCCCGCTCGACGCCTCAGGCAGTGTCACCGGTGAGCGCGGGAGGGACGCGACCGGCCCGCTCCCGGCACGCATCGCCGCGCACGCGGCGATCGGGGCAGGCGGGTCGATCCGCCCGAAGGGCAGCGACCTCGCCGCAGGCACGACGATCGTCGAGCCCGGGACCGTGCTGACGCCGGCCGTCATCGGCCTCGCGGCGGGTGTCGGCCTGGAGCTCATCAACGTCCATCGCAAGCCCCATGTCAGTGTCCTCGCGACGGGAGATGAGGTCCGCGGACGCGGCTCCGACCTCGGACCCGCCGGCATCCCCGACGCGAACGGCCCAGCCCTCATGGCGATGGTCGAGGCAGCGGGTGGGGACCCGGACACGCTCGGGATCGCGAAGGACACCTTCGACGACGTCCGACAGCGACTGTGTGCCGGGCTCATCGGCGGCGCGGACCTGATCATCGTGTCGGGCGGCGTCTCGGTCGGACCGTACGACGTCGTCCGGAACGCCTTCGCCGAGTTCGGCGAGATCGACCTCTGGCGTGTCGCGGTCCAGCCGGGCAAGCCGTTCGCGTTCGGCACCGCTCGTGCGCCGGGTGACGATGGCACCGACCCATCGCGACCGCCCACCCTGCTGTTCGGGCTGCCAGGCAATCCTGTCTCGACGTTCGTCACGTTCGAGCTGTTCGTTCGCCCCGCCCTTCGGCGCTTGGCCGGCTACCGCGACGACGAGCTCTATCGGCCGGTCGATCGGGCGATCCTTGCCGACGACGTCTCGAAGTCGCACGGCCGGCGCGGCTTCATCCGCGTCCGGGTCGATCGCGACGAGCTGGGAACGCCCACGCGTGACGACCGCGGTCGCGTCACCGCGCACCTCGCCGGTGGTGCCGGCGGGCAGGGGAGCCACGTGATGTCGGCCTTGGCGACCGCGGACGCGCTGGCGGTCATCCCGGAGGCGGACGACACGCTCCCGGCAGGTGCCGACGTCGAGCTGTGGTGGCTCGACCGCGCCTGACTCGGACGACCCTCGGGTCGCGGGCCGGTATCCTCGGAGGGTCATGGATCCCCGAGCCCGCCGATCGCCAGCACCGCGCGCCGAGCGCCGGCGGCTGACCCATGTCGACCGCAGCGGCCGTCCACGCATGGTCGACGTCACCGGCAAGCCCGTCACGTCTCGTCGAGCGGTGGCCGAAGCGACGGTCACGATGTCTGATGAGACGCTCAGCCTCGTGATCGACGGCGGCGGTCCGAAAGGCGATGTCCTCGGCGTCGCCGAGCTGGCTGGCGTCATGGGCGCCAAGCGCACGAGCGAGCTCATCCCCCTCTGCCATCCGCTCCCCTTGACCGACCTTCAGGTGACGATCACGCCGGATCGGGCGGGGAGCGCGCTGCGGATCCGGGCGGAGGCGGCGACGACCGGCCAGACGGGCGTCGAGATGGAGGCGATGACGGCCGTGTCCGTCGCGGCTCTGACGGTGTACGACATGGTGAAGGGTGTGGAGCGCGACGTGACCATCGGCGCTGTGCGCCTCATCGCGAAGAGCGGCGGCAAGAGCGGCGATTGGATGCGAGCCGAAGGCCCGCAGGAGGGGCGGCCGCCTCGGCGGCCCGGGGCACGGACAGCGGGGAGGATCGGTCGGTCAGCGCGGTCGCGAGGGAGCTCGGAGTGAGGCGGGCACTCGTCATCACGGCCAGCGACCGCGTCAGCGAAGGCGACCGTGAGGACACCTCGGGGGCCGGCATCGGACGGCGACTCGAAGCGCTCGGCTACGCCGTCGAGCGTGCGGTGCTCCCTGACGAGCGTGCGGTGCTCACGGCGGCCCTGCGCGAGTCCGCTGAGAGCCATGACCTGATCCTCACGACCGGCGGCACCGGCCTGACCCCCCGCGACGTGACACCGCAGGCGACGACGGACGCGATCGACTACGAGGTGCCCGGTCTGGCAGAAGCGATGCGGGCCGCAGGGCGCCGCTCGACGCCCTTCGCCGACCTGTCGCGTGGCATCGTCGGCGTCATCGGGCACTCCCTCGTCGTGAACCTGCCGGGCAGCCCCAAGGGCGCGCTCGAATCGCTCTCAGCGATCGAGCCCGTCCTCGACCATGCCCTCGAGACCCTCGCCGGACCGTTCGACCACGAGATCGCCACGCCAGCCGGGAGCGCCGACCGATGACCCTGTTCGGCCCGTTTGCCGACGTCCCGTATTACCCGATCGTGTTCCCGCTCTTCTGGGGAGCGGCACTGATCTTCGTCCTGGCGATGGCACGCCACCTTCGCGTGTTCGCCGCGGCCCGACTCGAAGGTCCGAGCCCGTTCGCCGACATCCCACGGCGCTTCTTCGGCCTAATCGAGTACGCGTTCATCCAGACCAAGATGTTCAAGGACTGGCGTGCAGGGCTGATGCATGCGGGCATCTTCTGGGGCTTCGTCCTGCTGACGGTCGGCACGGTGAACATCGTGACCGGGGGGATCCTCGAGCAGGTCCTGTCCATCCCATTCGATGGGCTGATCTGGGCGCTCGTCAGCGCGATGCAGAACGTCGTCGCCGTCATCGTCCTCGTGTCGATCGGCTGGGCGTTCGTGCGTCGGCTGATCACGAAGCCGCGACGCCTCACGTACAACCGCGACGCGCTGATCATCCTGTCGATGATCGGTGGGGTCGTCGCCACCGAGATCCTTGCCGAATCGTTCGAGTTCGCCGCCCATGGCGATCAACCCGGCGCGTTCGTGTCGGCGGCGCTCGCCGGTCCCCTCCGAAGCCTCTTCTCGCCAGAAGCGAACGAGGCGCTCTTCGCGGTCTTCTGGTGGGCGCACATCGCGCTTGTCGCCGCGTTCCTGATCTACCTGCCGTTCAGCAAGCACCTCCACATCGCCACGAGCTTCCCGAACATCTGGTTCCGGAAGCTGCGCCCGCGCGGCGAACTGCCGCAGATGGACCTCGAGGATGAGAACGCGACATTCGGGCTCAAGTCGCTGCAGGACCTCGGTTGGAAGGACCTGCTCGACGGCTTCACCTGCACCGAGTGCGGCCGTTGCCAACAGGCGTGTCCCGCCTGGAATACGGGCAAGCCGCTCAACCCGAAGACGTTCATCATGGGCATCCGGGACATGTCCGTCGAAGCCGAGCACGGCCTCAACCTCATCCCCAATTCGCCGATCGTCCGCGAGACGTACGGCCTCGACGACGAGCGGCCTGCCGCGACCGCGATGGCGAAGCCCATCGTCGACGACGCGATCCCGTATGAGGCCGTGTGGGACTGCGTGACGTGCGGGGCGTGCGTCGAGGCATGCCCGGTCCTCATCGAACACGTGGACAAGATCGTCGGCCTGCGGCGCAACCTCGTGCTCGAGGAATCGCGGTTCCCACAGGAGCTGACCGCCGCCTTCCGGTCGATGGAGGGCCAGGGCAACCCGTGGGGCCAGCCCGCGTCGCAGCGGCTCGATTGGACGAGGCCGCTGCCCTTCGAGGTGCCGACGGTGGCCTCGCTCGCCGCCGACGGCGGCCTCGATGACCTCGAGGTCCTCTACTGGGTCGGTTGCGCGGCGGCGTTCGATCCACGCAACCAGAAGGTCGCTCGTGCGGTCGCCACGTGTCTCCACGCCGCGGGGGTGAACTTCGCGGTGCTCGGCCAGGAGGAGTCGTGCACCGGCGATCCCGCCAGGCGGATGGGCAACGACTACGTGTTCCAGATGCTGGCGATGACGGCCGTCGACACGCTGAACAAGTACCGGATGGGCGAGCGCACGATCGTCACCGCCTGCCCGCATTGCTTCAACACGATCGGGAACGAGTACGGGCAGCTCGGCGGCTCGTTCCGGATCGTCCACCACTCGACGTTCCTTGCCGAGCTCGTGTCGTCGGGGCGGCTCGCGACCGTGCCGGAGGACGCGGGGTCATGGACGGGCGACCACCGGCCGGGCAGCGTCACGGTCCACGACTCGTGCTACCTGGCCAGGTACAACGGGGTGATCGAGGCGCCCCGTTCCGTGCTCGGCGCCGCGGGCGTGTCGGTCACCGAGATGGACAAGAGCGGCAAGAACACGTTCTGCTGCGGGGCCGGCGGTGGTCGGATGTGGATGGAGGAGACGCGC
>DATHTG010000433.1:0-4790 GCA_035463515.1 Candidatus Limnocylindrales bacterium | reverse complement strand
GGCCGGACCGAGCCGCTCGACGTCCGGGTCAACCGCGTCTGAACGGGAGCCGACGGCTACACTCGGAACGTGGACCTGCACGTCATCGGGCCCCTCGCCTCACCAGCCGAGCGCGCGGCGGTCGATGCCGTCCTCGGCCCGCCCGAGTCGGGCTGGGTCGGCGGTCCGAGACGACCCGGCGTGGAGGGCCACATGTCCCGCGGCGGGCACGCGATCCGGGCGCGCCGTTCGCAACTCCTGCCCGCCCTCCACGCGGTCCAGGACCGGATGGGATGGATCAGCCAGCCGGCGTTGAACTACATCAGCCGCAGGCTCGCCGTGCCGCCGGCCGAGGCCTACGGCGTCGCCACGTTCTACGCGCTGTACGCCACGACACCGCGACCGCCGGTCATGGCCCACGTCTGCGACGACATCGCGTGCCGGCTCGCTGGCGCCGAAGACACCTGTGCCGCCCTCGAACGGACGATCGGTCCGTCCGGCGCGGCCGACGCCGAGGGCCGGGTCGGCTGGCTGCGCTCCCCATGCCTCGGGCTGTGCGAGCGAGCGCCGGCCGCACTCATCACGTCGGCCGGCGAGCAGAGCCATGTCACGAGTGCCGCCCCGGTCGACGCGGCCGGGGTCGTGGCGCGTCTCGGCGGCGGCGGCACGACCCGTCGACCCGACCCGATCCCCCAGCACGGCGACCCCTCGCTGCGACTGCTCCGGCGCGTCGGTGTCGCGAATCCATCGTCGCTCGACGACTATCGCGCCGCCGGTGGGTACACGGCACTGCCCCGCGCACTCGAGACCGGTCCGGAGGCCGTCATCGCCGAGGTCACCGCCTCGAAACTGATGGGCCGTGGCGGGGCGGCCTTCCCGACTGGTCGCAAGTGGGCGGCGGTGGCCGGTCAATCGGCGCAGCCGCACTACCTCGTGTGCAACGCCGACGAGTCGGAGCCCGGCACCTTCAAGGATCGGATCATCCTCGAAGGCGATCCGTTCGCCGTGGTCGAAGCGATGACCATCGCCGGGTTCGCGACGGGTGCCAGCCAGGGCTTCCTCTACATCCGCGGCGAGTACCCCGAGGCCGAGGCGGCCGTGCGTGGCGCGATCGCGGCGGCTCGCACTGCGGATCTGCTCGGGCCGGACGTCCTCGGATCGGGGTTCGCGTTCGACATCGAGGTCCGACGCGGTGCGGGTGCCTACATCTGCGGCGAAGAGACCGCGCTGTTCGAGTCGATCGAGGGCAAGCGCGGGGAACCTCGGAACAAGCCGCCGTTCCCGGTCGAGGTCGGGCTATTCGGCAAGCCGACGGTCGTCAACAACGTCGAGACGCTGATCAACATCCCGCTGATCCTCGAGATGGGCGGCGAGGCGTACGCGCAGATCGGCACCGAGGGGTCGACGGGCCCGCGCCTGTTCTGCCTGTCCGGTCACGTCGCGCGACCCGGGATCTACGAAGTGGATTTCGGGGCGACGCTCGCGGACGTGATCGCGCTGGCCGGCGGCGTCCCGGACGGTCGGGCGATCCGAGCGATCCTGCTCGGCGGCGCGGCAGGTGTGTTCGTCGGACCGGATGCGCTCGAGATGGCGCTCACGTTCGAGGACACACGAGCCGCCGGCGCGACCCTCGGGTCGGGCGTGATCATGGTGTTCGACGAGACGACCGACCTCGTCGGGACGCTTCGGCGGATCGCCCGGTTCTTCCGTGACGAATCGTGCGGCCAGTGCGTGCCGTGCCGGGTGGGCAGCGTCCGCCAGGAAGAGCTGTTGACGAGGCTGGCATCGGGCTCCCGGGTGCGATCGCGGGACGACGAACTCGTCCTGCTCCGGGAAGTCGGCCAGGCGATGCGCGACGCCTCGATCTGCGGGCTCGGCCAGACAGCCTCGTCGGCGATCGAGTCGGCCCTTCGCCGAGGCGGCCTGGTGCCTCTATGACGCAGTCAAGCCGGCTCGTGGCGCTATGACCGAGGACACCCGCGGACTGTCGATGAGCCGCGATCCGGCCCCGGATCCGGATACCCCGCATGGCGGTCAGGCACCGGCCGCGCAACCGCTGACCGAGATCGTGCTGACACCGCCCGCCCGACCGTCGCGACCGCCCGGCCCGCCACCCGCCGAGCCACTGCCGACCGTCGAACTGACGATCGACGGGCAGCCGGTGAGCGTCCCGGCGGGGACGACGATCCTCGGCGCGTGCCGCGCGCTCGGCATCGATACGCCGACTCTCTGCTACGCCGACAATCTGACGCCGGTCAACGTGTGTCGCGTCTGCGTCGTCGAGGTCGCCGGGGCGCGTGTGCTCGCGCCCGCGTGCTCACGCAAGGTCGAGCCGGGCATGGACGTCCTGACCGACAGCGAGCGGGTCCGGACGTCGCGAAAGGTGGTCCTGGAGTTCCTCGGCTCCTCGGTGGACGTCTCGCTCACCGGACCGGCCGCGCCCGACGGTCAGATCCACGACTACATGGATCGCTACGCCGCCGACCCGACCCGTTTCGGGCCGCCGGCGACGCCTGCCGCGGCGGGCGAACGCGACTCGCACGAGGCCGGCCACCATCACGCACCGTCCGCGGACGAGGCGGCCTTCGCCGCGACCGTCGCCCAGCCGACCAAGATCGACAACGAGCTCTACGTCCGGGACTACTCGAAGTGCATCCTCTGCTACAAGTGCGTCGAGGCGTGCGGGGAAGACGCGCAGAACACATTCGCCATCGCGGTGGCAGGCCGCGGGTTCGACGCGCGGATCTCGACCGAGCAGGCCGTCCCGCTCCCCGAGTCGGCGTGCGTGTACTGCGGCAACTGCATCGGCGTCTGCCCGACCGGGGCGCTCATGGCGAAGACCGAGTACGACATGCGGGCGGAAGGCACGTGGGATCCGTCGGCACAGACGGTCACCTCGACGATCTGCCCGTATTGTGGCGTCGGATGCGTCGTCGACCTGCACGTCCAGGACGAACGCATCCTCAAGGTGACATCGCCGCTGGATTCATCGGTGACCGGCGGTCACCTCTGCGTGAAGGGTCGGTTCGGCTTCGAGTTCGTCAACGAGCGGCCGGCTCGCGAGGGACCGGCGGATGTGGCGACAGCGGGCGAATAGGCTCTTCGTCTCGTTCCTGGTCGTGCTCGTCCTCGCGCCGACGGCCCTGTTCCTCGTCGCGGTGGTAGGCCCGAACCCGGTAGACGTCGTGCGAGCATCGCTCGTGGGCGTTGGTTGCCTGTGCTGATCGCTGTGGAGATCGTCGTGGGCCGCATCCGCTGGCTGCCTGAGCCATACCTGCCGCCATACCACGCCGACGGGAAGCGCGCCGCCGGTGGCAGATCTGACTGACGGCGACCGGGACGTCCTCTCGGCATCGCGCACTGCGGTGCTCGCGACCATCGCGCCTGACGGCCGCCCCCGGCTCGTCCCTGTCTGCTTCGTTGCGATCGACGACGTCATCTGGACGCCGATCGATGAGAAGCCCAAGGCCGTCGACGACCCACGCGCCCTGGCCCGTGTCCGGGACATCGCGCGCGACCCTCGCGTCACGTTGCTGGTCGATCGCTGGTCGGAGGACTGGACCGAGCTGGTCTGGGTACGACTGGAAGGTCAGGCCGAGGTGGTCCAGACCGCCGACCAGCGGATCATCGCCCGACTCCGCGCCAAGTATCGGCAGTACGCCGAGCACGACCTGGAGTCGAGCCCGATGATCCGGATCACGATCGAGCGGGTCGTGGGCTGGGATGCCTCAGCGACCCAGGCCAACGCTTCGAGGCGGCCCGTCGAGTAGCTCGACGAGATCGCCGTCGATGCGGATCCAGCCGATCGATGCACCGGGCCATGGGCTTCCCGCGCGCAACGAGTCGACCGCGCTTCGATAGAAAACCCGTGAGTCACAACCACCGGCCCGCAGGATGCCGCGGGCCGGGCAGGGGCCGCGGGCCGGAGACCGCGGGCCGGGCAGGTTGCCGCGGGCCGGGCAGGTTGGCGCGGGCCGGGTAGGAGGCCGCGGGCCGGGCAGGGAGACCACCGGTCCCCCGGCCGCGAGGCGGAACGCTCAGGGCCAGCCGGTGAGGTCGCGCAGGTCGATGCGGCGATCGTGGCTGTAGACATTGAAGCCGTCGCCGCGGAGGAAGCCAACGAGCGTGACGCCCAGCCGTTCCGCTGTCTCGATCGCGAGGTCCGACGGCGCCGACACCGCCGCGATGATCGGGATCCCTGCGACGGCCGCCTTCTGGACGATCTCGAAGCTGACCCGGCCCGACACCATGAGGATCCGGCCGTTGAGTGGCAGCTCCCCGTCGAACAGCTGCGACCCGATGAGCTTGTCGAGCGCGTTGTGCCGGCCGACGTCCTCGCGGATCGCGATCAGCTCGCCGGACGTCGAGAACAGCGCCGCAGCGTGCAGACCACCCGTCTCGTCGAACGCACGCTGTGCGGCCCTGAGCAGGTCGGGGAGCGCCAGGATCACGGTCCGAGCCACGACCGGCCCCTCGGGTAGCGGATCGCAGCGAAGCGCGACCTCGTCGATCGACGCCTTGCCGCAGATCCCGCATGACGCGGTCGCCACGAAGTGCCGTTCGGCGACCGCGGCGTCGTCGAAGGGCCGCGACAAGCGGACGACGATCGTGTCATCGGGTTGGCTGAGGGCCACCGGGTCGCCGCCCTCGACGTCCACGACCTCGGTGGCGTCGATCAACCCCTCCGTCCGCAGGAACCCGACGGCGAGCTCTGCTTCGTGGCCCGGGGTCCGCATCGTCACGGCGACCGCAACGGGCTCCTGATCGGGCCCGGCGGCCCGGATCTCCAGCGGCGCCTCACCGACGATCCT
>DATHTG010000432.1:0-14713 GCA_035463515.1 Candidatus Limnocylindrales bacterium | reverse complement strand
GTTTGACGCCCGAGGCGCGGATCCCTCGATACAGTCTGCCGCGATGGACGACGAGCGACCGACGACCGCCGAGCTCCTCGAGGCGTGGCGGGATACCACCCGCGCCGCCGAGCTGGCCGAGCGCCTGGCTCGGCTGGCGTCGGACGCCGCCCCGGAGGCCGCCGAGCGTGCCGCTTCCCCCGCTCGACAGGCCGCGAGCGATGCGCGCGACCGTGCGAGCCAGACACGGGACGTCCGGCTGCGGGAAGCGAACCAGGCGGTCAGCGACGCGCGCACCAGCGAGACCGTCGCGCGCGATCGCTATCACGATGGCGAGCGGATCCCACAGGAGCGGCCGACCGACCGCTAGCCCGCCCGGGCGGAGTACGCTGTCGGCGATGGCCAAGGAGCACTCCCGAGACCTCGGACCGAGGATCGCGGCCGACTACCGGCTGCTGAACTACCTCCGCGGCCGGTCGACCCAGACGATCGACGCGATCGAGCCCGGAAGCATGCGCATCGAGGTCGAGGGCGGGGAGATCGCGAGCCGCTGCACCGAGGACCACGATGAGGTCCTCGAGTGCTGGTACTACTACAAGCGATCGGGCAAGCCGAACTAAGTCTTCTCCCCGCGACGGCGGGCGCGATCGGAGGCGTCCCGGTAGCGCTGGTGCGCCGCTTCTTCGTCGCTTCGCGCTTGGGATACGTCAGTCTCCGCGGCGATCTCGTCGGTGCGCGTCGACTCCAGCATGATGCGCGCGGCGGCGGCTGTCGCCGTGGCTGACGCTTCGGCCCGCTTCGCCGACTCGAGCGCTGCCCGCGCCGCGTCCGCGGTATCGGCAGCCGCCTTGGCCGCCTCTTCCGCCGCTCGGACCGCCGCCTCGGCGGCCATCTGACCACGTCGCGCGACGGCGAGATCGCGTTCGGCCTCGCGCCATTCCTGGAGCGCTTCGGCTGTGGTCGGTTCGTTCTGGGCGCGACGTCCCTCGGCCATCCATCCTCCCAGCGACATAACGACGTCGTGCGGAGGATGCCGCGCGGCCGGGCCAGCGGGCAAATCCGTCGGGCATCATCAGAGCGATGCACGAGGATCGCCGCGCCGATGTCGTCACCGTCGGCGAGTGCCTCATGTCGTTCGTCGCCACGACACCCGGCCCGCTCGCCCAGGCGTCGCTGTTCGAACGGCACGTCGCGGGCGCCGAGGCGAATGTCGCCGTCGGGCTGGCTCGATCGGGTCACTCGGTGGCGTACGTCGGCCGGGTCGGCGACGACGGGTTCGGGAAGGCGATCGTCCGCACGCTTCGCGGGGAAGGCATCGACGTGACCCATCTCGCGGTCGACCCCGACGCGCGGACCGGGGTCATGTTCCGCGAGCGGCGGATCCTCGGCGCCATGGACGTCGTCTACCACCGTGCCGGATCCGCCGGCTCCCGGCTGACCGCGGAGGACGTCGAACGGGTGAACGCCGACGGGTTCTTCGCCGAGGCGCGCTGGCTCCATCTGACGGGGATCACGCCCGCGTTGTCCTCGTCGGCCCGCGCAGCGACGGAGCACGCGATGGAGCTGGCGCGGGGCGCCGGCGCGACGGTCAGCCTCGATATCAATCTGCGCCGGCGTCTCTGGTCGGAGGACGAGGCGGAACCCGTCCTGCGCGAGCTCGCATCACGGGCCGATGTCGTCCTCGGCAGCGCCGATGAGCTCGCGCTCCTGGCCGGGATGGATGCGGATCGCGATCCCGAGCAGCTCGCCGGGGCAGTGACCCGGCTCGGACCGCCGACCGTCGTGGCGAAACTGGCCGCCGACGGCGCGCTCGGTCTCGAGGCGGGTGGCACTCCTGTCCGGGAGCCCGCGTTCCCCGTCCCGATGGTCGTCGACCCCGTCGGTGCCGGCGACGCCTTCTGTGCCGGGTTCATCGCCGGACGGCTGGATGGTGCGGATCTGGCCACGGCGCTCCGGATGGGCAACGCGTGCGGGGCGTTGGCCGTCGTCGTGAGCGGCGATCAGGCGGGCTTGCCCGACCGCGCCGAGCTCGATCGCTTCCTCGCCGGGGGCCCGGACACGATCCGCTGACGCTCGGCGTCCCATGCACCGATCGCCGACCGCACGGCATCCGAGACCCTCGGCGCGGCGGTGGACGCGGCGAGCCGGTCCAGCCCGATCAGGGCGGCACCGGCGACGGGCGGAGCCGCGAGGCCGACGACGCGTGCCCGTGGGGCCACCACCGCGATGCCCTCGGCGATCCGCGCACGGAACACCGCATCGCGGGCCCGGAAGACGCCGCCGGCCAGGACGACATCCGGGTCGAGCCTCGTGAGGCGCAGGCGCCGGATCATGGCCCCGGCCATCGTCACGATCTCGTCCGCGAGGCGGTCGACGACCTTCCGGGCCTCGTTGTCTCCTGCCTCCGCCGCTCTGAACACGATCGGTGACAGCTCACCGATCCGTGCCTCCGCGATCCGGCCCGTGTACATCGCGGAGGTCACCGCGGCCGGCGACGCCAAGCCGAAATGGGCGGGTACATCGCGCTCGAGTCGAGTCCGTGGACCACGCCCGTCCCGGGCCCGGACGGCGGCAGCCAGCCCGGCCCAGCCCACATCGGTGCCGCCGCCCCAATCGCCTGAGATCGCGCCGAGGGCATCGAGGCGGGCGTTCCGGCCGTCGGGTGCCACGCCCGCCGCGTTGACTCCCTGACCGCAGATCACGACGACGCCCCATGCCTTGTCGGTCCCCGCCCGGAGGGCCCCGAACGCATCGTTGAGCACCATCAGCGCCGTGGCGAAGCCCCGCGCCTCGAGGGCGGACGACAGCGTGCGGACGTCGGCGTTCGTGTCCGCCCCCGCGAGCGAATAGACCGCCAGATCAGGACGCCGGTCGAGCCGAGCTGCTGCGACGGCCTCGGCCACCAGCCCTGCCAGTCGTTCGAGTCCGGGACCGAGCCCGACCTGCTGGTGCGACGACGTCGGGCCGCGGACGGCGGCCAGCAAACGCCCGTCGTCCGTCACGATCGCAACATCGGTCTTGGAATTCCCGCCGTCGACGGCGAGGACCGTCTTCACGCCAGCGCGTCCACCCGCACGAAGGTCGCGCCAGCGGAGCGGAGACCGTCGATGAGCGGCGCCAGGCCGAGCCCGGTCGCCCTGGTCCAGGGGTGCAGCAGGATCACGCAGCCATCGCCGCGCGCGACGGCGTCACGGGTGATCTGACGAGCCATCCCGCGGCCACGCATGCTCGGACGCCAGTCAGCCCCGTCGACGTCCCAATGGATCTCGCGGTAGCCGAGGCGCTCGATCGCGGCGCAGACGCGCGGGTCGTCCGTACCCGCACCGAACGGGCAGCGGAACCACGGCCGGGGATCGGCCCCGGTGGCCGCCACGATCGCCCGTTCCGCCGCGCGGATATCGGTCGCAAGGCCGGCCGACGAGAGGAGCGGCATCCGCGCATGGTAGAAGGAGTGGTTCCCGATGAGATGTCCGCGCTCGGCGACAGAGCGTGCCAGCGCTGGGTATGCCTCGGCCCATCTCCCCTGGATGAAGAACGTGGCGGTCACACCTTCGGCATCCAGCGCGTCGAGGACGTTCTCGGTGGCGCCCACGTCATGCGGGCGATCCGGATGCTCGGCGTCGAAGGTCAGGGCGACCCGGAACGTCACGGCCGCGACTGCGCGTTGACGGGCGTCACTTGTCGACGCCGGTGATCACGATGCCGCGCGTGAAGAACCGCTGCGTGAGCAGGAACGCGACCACGGGGATGACGAGCGTCATCAGCGTCCCGGCCTGGATCAGCCCCGGTTCCCGGTAGTAGATGCCGTTGAACCGTTGAAGCCCGAGCGCGACGGTCTGCAGGTCGACCTTGCCGGCGGTGTAGAGCAGCGGCCCGAAGAAGTCGTTCCACGAATAGACGAGGTGGAAGACCGCGACCGCCACGATGACCGGCCAGGACTGGGGCAGGACGACCGATATGAGCGTCCGGAACGGCCCCGCCCCGTCGATCGCGGCCGCCTCGTCCATATCGGTCGGGATCGTCAGGAAGTATTGGCGCATGAGGAACACGTCGTAGGCGTTCGCGAAGAATGCCGGCACAAGGAGTGGCAGCCACGTCCCGACCCAGCCGAGCTTCTGGAACACCGTGTATGTCGGGATGATCGTGACCGCCGCCGGCAGGAAGATCGTCGCGATCAGGAGCGTGAACAGCAGGCTCCGCCCGGGGAACCGAAAGCGCGCGAAACCGTACGCAACGAGCGTGCACGAGATCAGCGTCCCGATCGTCGAGATGACCGCGATGGCGACCGTGTTGAACAGCAGCCGGGGATAGTCGATGAGGTCCCAGACCTCGCCGAAGTTCTCCCAATGCGGCGCGAACTGCCAGACCGGCTCCAGGGTCCGCCATGAGCCCTGCCACTCGAGCGGCGGCGCCGCCGGGTCGGCCGGGTCGACGAACGAGCTGCGCCGCCGTCCCGCCTCGAACAAGGCGAGCTGACGGGTCGACCCGTCCGGCAGCGGCACGTTCAGGATCGGCAGATCCTCACCCTGGTACTGGAACGTGATGGGGTCCGCTGGGTAGAGCGGCGAGTGCGCCTGGGTGATCTGCTCGACGCTCTTGAGCGAGTACGAGATCGACCGCAGCATCGGCGACAGGAACGCCGCCACCGCGACGACCGCGATCAACGTGACCAGGAACGACCTCGCGCCGTCACCGCGCTCGCGCGGCGGTCGGCTCCCGGGGGCCGCTTTGGCGCGGCGACCGACCAGACCTCGGCCCGCGACGGAGAACGCCGTCACCTGGCCTCACCGGCGTAGTACACCCATCGGCGCGCGGTCCCGAACAGGACCAGCGTGATGACCAGCGAGATGAGGAACAGCAGCCACGCCAACGTGGCGCCGTACGACATGTTCTGGAACGTGAAGAAGTTCTTGTACAGATAGAGGTTGTAGAACATCGTCGAGCCGCCCGGCTCGCCGGTGCCCTCCTGAAGGACGAGCGGCACGAGGAAGTACTGGAGCACCTCCACGACCGACAGCACGATCGTGTAGAAGATCACCGGCGTGAGCATCGGGATCGTGATGTGGCGCAGCGACTGCCACGCCCCTGCCCCATCGATCCGGGCAGCCTCGTACAGATCCGATGGGATGCCCTTCAACGCGGCCAGGTACACGATGATCCCGGCGCCGATCCCCCACACGCCGATCAGCATCAGTCCCGGATAGACCCAGCCCGGGTCCTCGAGCCAGCCCGGGGGATTCGCGATCCCGACCGCCTCGAGCGCGTAGTTGATCCAGCCCGTCTCCGGGTTGAGCATCCCGCCCCAGATGAAGACCGTCGCGACGAACGGCACGACGTAGGGCAGGAAGAACAGGATCCGAAAGGCGCTCGACCCGATGAGGTGTCGCGAGTGGAGCATCAGCGCGACGAGGAGCGGCAGGATCACCGCGACCGGCAGAGCGAGCGCGGCGAACTTGAACGTGATCCCGAGCGATGTCCAGGTCTGCTTGTCGTTGAGCAGCGTCTCGTAGTTGCGGAGCCCCACGAACTGCAGGGGCTCCGCCTGTGCCAGGTTGATGTTGGTGAAGGTGAAGATGAACGTCGCGACCATCGGGATGGCCGTGAAGGCCAGGAACCCGACGATCCACGGCGCGATGAAGACGTACCCCCAGCGCGCGCGTCGCCAGCCCAGCCCGGAGAACCGGGGCAGGGTCCGCGGCCGCGCGACGCTGGGGGCGACCATCCTCAGCTCCCGCCCGCGTCCCAGGCGGCCTGCATCTCCTTGAGCATCGCGTCGACCTCGGCGTCGATGTCCAGACCAGGCGTGGTCTGCCACTTCGTGCCGTAGGTATTGATCAGGTCGAGGGTCTTGTTGTACGCCGGCATGTAGGACTCGAAGTTCGGGACGTCCGCGAACGCGACGCCCTCCTTCGCGACCTTCGTGTCGATGCCCTGCGCGTAGTCCTTGAACTGCGCCTCGAGGAAGGCGTCCTGCTTCGATTCGACCGCGGGCATGCCACCGTACAGCGACAGCAGGTCCTCGTTCGCGAGCAGGTAGGTCAGCACCGTGAACGCTTCGTCCGGGTGCTGGCTGCCCTTCATGATCCGCCAGGTGTCGGCGTTGAACGCGGCGGTCGTCTTGCCCTTGTAGGCCGGGGTGGCCGCCATGTTCCAGTCGTCACCCGCGCCGTCGATGCAGTAGGTCGACCACAGGTAATTCGTACTCATCGCGACCTTGCCGGCGCAGAACGGATAGCCGTCCGGGTTGAGGTCGGTGGTCTCGAACTTCGGACCGGTCATGCTGTAGTGGTCGGTCCAGATGCCGTCGTAGAACTGCTTCCAGGCGGCCTTCCACGGATCCGGGATCTGTGCGGTCTTCCCGTCCGCGGCCATGAACCCACCGGCCCCGAAGTACGCGCCGGTCTGGCGGAGATCGTCACGCTGCGGCTCGAAGCCCCACTGGACGATCTTCTCAGGATCGAAATCGGCCTCGGTCGCGTCGGCGCCGTTCTCGTCGACGGTCAGGATCTTGGCGATCTCCTTGACCGTGTCGTAGTCCCACGGCCGCTTCGAGCCGTCGGGCATCGTGTACTGCGCGTTCCACTCGTGCGGTGGCTCCTCGAGTCCCGCCTCCTTGAACATCCCGGCCTTGTAGAACAGGACCGACGGATAGATCGCGTACGGGATGCCGACCTGGCCCTCGCCGCCCGCGTTGTACAGCTCGACCGTCGACTCCGGGAATTGCGACATGTCGAAGCCGGTCTTCTCGATGTACGGCCCGAGGTCGAGCCACTGGCCGTGGAAGGCCTCGGCCCCACCGATGCCGACCGGTCCGACGATGTCGGGCGCGTTGCCCGAGCCGAGCTGGACCGCGAGGGCGTCACGCGCGGCGGCATAGACGAAGCCCTCGAACTGGAGATGGATGCCGGGGTGCGAGGCGTTGAAGTCCTCGGCGACCTTGCGCTCGACCTCCACCTGCTCGGGCGCGTCGCCCGTCCCCAGGCAGCAGTACCAGCGGATCACGACGTCGCCGGGCTTGGCCTGCGATTCCGTCCCGGGCAGTGGCGTCGGGGGCGGCGGGCTCGCCGACTCGGACGCACCGGCCGACGGCTCCTGTGACGCGACAGCGGCCGAGCCCGATGGCGACGGCGTCGCTGTCGTCTGGCTGCACGCCGCGAACAGCAGCGCCAGCACGGCTAGCAGGACGGCGAACCGTCCCATGCCCACTCTCATGACCCGTACCTCCCTCTGCGATGGCCTATCGATGTCCTCGTCGTCATCCGCTCGCTCCTCCTGTGCGTACGGTTTCGATCGCGGCCGACCGGACCGGCCGGTCGACCTCGCGCTCGACGAAATAGCGGGAGCGATCGCCGCGGACGAACGTCCGGCCGTACTCGACCGGGACGCCGCCGGCGTCGAACGCGACTCCTTCGATGCGCAGCGCTGGAGCACCCCGGCGCTGGTCGAGAAGGCGGGCCTCTCGAGCCCGGAGGAGGACGGGCTCGAGGGCCTCGCGCGCGCGAACGACCTGGGTGTCGTAGCGCGTCGACAGGAGTTCGTAGAGGGAGCCGTGTTCGAGATCGCTCGCAAGCAGGCCCGGGAAACGCTCCGCTGGCAGGTTGACCTGCTCGAGGAGGTAGGGTTCCCCGCTGGCCGATCGGAGCCGTTCGAGATACACCGTCGGCTCGCCGGGTTCCAGGGACAGCGCCGCCGCGACGGCCACGGTCGCGGATTCCGGCCGGGCGGAGATCAGCCGCGTCTCTGGATCGAGTCCGCGCTGGCGCATCTCCTCGGCGAAGCTCGCCCGAGACGCGATATCCCGATCCAGGCGCGGACGAAGCACGAACGTCCCGCGGCCGCGGGTCCGTTCGATGCGGCCTTCACGGACCAGCTCATCGAGAGCGCGACGGACGGTGATCAGACTGCATCCGTAGTGGCCGGCGAGATCGCGCTCGGTCGGCAGCTGGTCACCGGGCGCCCAGCGACCGGAGTCCAGCGAGGCGAGCAGGTCGAGATAGACCTGATGGTGCAGCGGGACGGGACCGAGCTCGAGTCGGAACCGGGCCAACCGGGACGCTCCTCCCCTGGATCGGACGGCTGATCTGTCGGGTCTTGCGCGGTCGCTGAATGCTGATAACGTTATAAGCAATCCTGTCAAGACCCGGAGGCTGGATGGGGACCCGGATCACCGTCGTCGGCGCGGGCAGCACGTACACACCCGAACTCGTCGAGGGTTTCGCACGACGGTCCGATCGCCTGCCGATCGACGAGCTCGTGCTGCTCGACATCGACCAGGAGCGGCTGGATGTCGTCGGCGGACTCGCCCAGCGGATGCTCGACCGGCTCGGCTGGCCCGGCCGCGTGACGCTCACCGGCGATCGCGACGCGGCGCTCGACGGGGCCGATTTCGTCCTTCTGCAGCTGCGCGTCGGGGGCCAGGCCGCGCGGCTCGTCGATGAGACGCTCCCGCTGCGTTTCGGCGTGATCGGCCAGGAGACGACGGGCGCCGGCGGGTTCGCCAAGGCTCTGCGGACGGTGCCGCGCGTGCTGGAGATCGCCGAGGAGGTCGCCCGACGCTCGGCGAAGGACGCCTGGATCGTCGATTTCACCAACCCGGTAGGGATCGTGACCCAGGCGCTGATCGACGACGGTCATCGAGCGCTCGGGCTGTGCAATGTGGCGATCACGCTCCAGCGTCGCCTCGCCGCACGCTTCGGGGTCGAGCCCGACCGCGTCCAGCTCGAGCACGTCGGCCTCAATCACCTCAGCTGGGAGCGTGCCGTCCGGGTCGACGGCGAGGACCGGCTCCAAGACCTCCTGGACGAGGATGCGAGCGAGCTGGCCGATGAGCTGCGGATGCCGGTCGAGATGATCCGCTGGATGCGGGCGATCCCGTCCTACTACATCCGCTATTACTACCTGACGCGGACGGTCCTCGGCGAGCAGATGGACGGCCATACACGCGCGCGCGACGTGATGGACATCGAGGCACGACTCCTCGAGATGTATCGCGACCCGTCACTCGCCGAGAAGCCGGAGCTGCTCGACCATCGTGGTGGCGCGTTCTACAGCGAGGCCGCCGCACAGCTGATCGCGTCGCTCCACGACGGTCGCGGCGACGTCCAGGTCGTCGATGTCCGCAACGGCGGGGCGCTGCCGGATCTGCCCGATGACGCTGTCGTCGAGATCCCCGCGGTGATCGATCGGGACGGCGCCCACCCGCTCCCGTTAGCCCCGCTGGAACCGGAACAGCGTGCGCTGGTGCAGGGCATCAAGGCCTACGAGGAGCTGACGATCGAGGCTGCACGGACCGGCGATCGCGATGTCGCCCTGCGCGCCCTGGCAGCCAACCCGCTCGTCGGAGCCGAGATCGCGAGCCCGTTGCTGGACGCGATCCTCGAGGCCGACGCGGCCCACCTGGAGCGCTTCGCGACGGTCTGACTCCGACACTGGGCGGGAGGCCCCTCGCAACGCTCCCGTCACGAACGCCTGGACGGCTCCGTCCCGGAATCGCTCGTCTTGCGCCATCCTTGTCGCCGACAACGACCCCCACCCGCCGCTCGGAGACCCCTTTTGTCCTCGACCTATCGCTCGCAGGCCTACCCGAGCCGCCCGACCAGGTCGGGCACGCCTCGCCGGTCGACCGCAGGCTTCCTGGCCGTGATCCTCTTCGCCCTGCTCGCCGGTATCGGCGTGATCGGTGCCGTCTCGGTCGTCAGCGTCTATGCGGCCCTCGCCAACGGACTCGAGCCGGTATCCCAGCTCGAGGAGCTCACGCTGCCCCAGGAGATCGTCGTCCTCGACCGGACCGGCAAGACGGAGCTCGCGCGATTCGGCGAGTTCAAGCGCGAGGTCGTCGCGTTCGACGAGATCCCGCCGATCCTGATCGATGCGACGACAGCCATCGAGGACAAGACCTTCTGGGAGAACGCCGGCTTCGACCCCGCGGCGATCGTCGCCGCGGGCATCGATTCGCTGCGCGGTTCCAGCCGCGGGGCGTCGACGATCACGCAGCAGTTGGTCCGGGCACATCTCCTGGACGCCAGCCTCGTGCAGGACCCGGAGCGCACGGTCGAGCGCAAGCTCAAGGAGATCATCCAGTCGATCCGGCTGACCAAGGCGTATTCCGATGTCGCCGGCAAGCAGCGGATCATCACCGCCTACCTGAACAACAACTATTACGGGAACCAGAGCTACGGCGTGAAGGCGGCCGCCCGGTCGTACTTCGGCAAGGAGCTGAAGGACCTGACTCCGGGCGAAGCGGCGATCCTGGCGGCGCTCCCGCAGTCGCCATCGAACTACGACCTGGTCCGGAATGCGGTCTCGACGTGCGACGCCGATGTCGCCGAGGGCGAGGACTGCCCGGCCAAGGATCTCCAGCTGACCCTCGAGCCGGACACGAAGATCGCGCAGCGACGCGACACCGTCCTCGACCTGATGGCCGACGGTCGGACGCCACTGTCCAACGCATCGCCCGCCGAACTCGAATCCGAGAAGGGCAAGGAGCTCGCACTTGCGCCGCAGGCCGCCCCGCGCTGGAAGGCGCCGCATTTCGTCTGGGCCGTCCAGGCCGAGCTCGCCCAGAAGATCTGCGGCCCGGAGACACCCACGTGTGAGCAGCTGAGCGAGGGTGGGCTGCGCGTGACGACGACGCTCGACTACCGCCTCCAGCGGATCGCCGAGAAATGGGTCCAGGGGGCCGTCGTCGTCCCGCACAACCGAAACCCGGAGGCGTACGCCAAGCGACTCGGGTTCGACGACTACGAGACCTGGATGCGCAAGCTCGTGGACAAGAACGTCCGCAACGGCGCGCTCGTCGCGATGGACTACCAAACGGGCGACATCCTCGCGCACGTGGGATCGGCGAGCTACTACGCGGCATCGAAGAGCAAGAAGTTCCAGCCCCAGTTCGACGTGGTGACACAGGGCTACCGCCAACCAGGCTCCGCGTTCAAGCCGTTCAACTACGTCGTCGGCATCGACGAGGGGACCTTCACGGCGAGCGACATGTTCATGGACGTCGCGACCGACTTCGGCGGTGGATACACGCCGAGCGACGCCGACAACCTCGAGCGTGGTCCGGTCAGGATGCGCGACGCGCTCCAGTTCTCGCTCAACATCCCCGCCGTCAAGGCGATGGCCCTCAACAGCCCGGAGCACGCGTTCGCCCGCGCCAAGGACTTCGGGATGACATTCCAAAGCGAGACCACCGACGCGGGCCTGGCGCTCGCGCTCGGGGTGGCGGAGACGCGTCCGATCGATCTGGTCGGCGCCTACGGGACGCTCGCCAACGGCGGGGTCAAGGTCCAGCAGACGACCATCCTCCGGATCGAGGACGCGCGCGGCGAGGACATCGAGCTGCCGGCGCGACCCGAACCGGTACAGGTCGTCAAGCCGCAGTCGGCGTTCATCCTGACCGACATCCTCAGCGGCAACACGAACGAGCGGATCAACCCGTTCTGGGGGAAGTTCAAGATCGTCGGCCCGGAGCGCGCACGCCGCCCGGCGACGCTCAAGACCGGCACCAACAACGATGCCAAGGACCTCAATGCCTACGGCTACATCGCGCCGCCGACCGAAGGGGGCCGGAAGGACGGCGCGTATGCGCTCGCGGTCGGCGTCTGGAACGGCAACAGCGACAACACGCCGGTGTCCACCCCTGCCAATCCGGTCTTCTCGATCGACGTCCCGACGTTCGTCTGGCAGGGCTTCATGCAGGAGGCCTCGGCCAAGTGGGAGGTGACCCGATTCGCTCGGCCGGAGGGTGGGCTGACGCGCGTCGCGATCGACCCGTTCACGGGCAAGCTCCCATCGCGCGGCTCGGAAGGCGTCGAGGAGTGGTTCCTGAGCAACACCGAGCCGAAGGCGGCCCTGGACGCCGACACCTGCGGGGTAGAGGCGATCCAGGCCGTCAGCCATGAAGGGAAGTTCCCGAACTGGCTGGAGGCCGACCGTGACTGGCTCCGCCGGGCGGAACGGGGTCCCGGCACGGCCGGTGGGCCGGACAGGACACGGACCGCGTACTTCTACAACTCGCAGTTCAACCCCTACGGCCGGAGCTGGGGACCGTTCGTTGGGGCCGATGGCTGCGGCTCGCCGAGTCCGTCCCCGACCTGCTTCCCGCTGCCCTCGCCCGACGCGAGCGGCGTCATCCCCTCGTTCGAGATCCCGTCGCCATCCGGGTCGGAAGTCGCGGCCGTGCCGTGCACCCCGCCACCCGCGACACCGACCCCGAGCGCCACGGCGACCGCCACGCCGGAACCGACACCCGAGCCGACTCCGGAGCCCACACCGGAGCCCACACCGGAACCGACACCCGAGCCGACGCCGGAGCCCACCCCGGAACCGACACCTACGCCGGCGGAAGCGCCCTGACACCCGGAGGCGGGCCGCCTGGACGACGCGCATGATGGTGGGGTGAAAACGCCTCGTCGGTGGCTCGCCGCGCTCGCCGGCATCGCCGCGGCTGCGCTCGGTCTCGGCGTGTCCGAAGCCATCGCGGGACTGCTCAGCGGCGCCACTTCGCTCGTCGATTCCGTCGGGCAGGTCGTCATCGATCTACAGCCGGCCGGCGCGAAGGATCTCGTCGTCCAGATCTTCGGGACCAACGACAAGCTCGCCCTCGAGATCGTGGTAGCGCTCGTGGCCCTCCTCCTCGGGTCGGTGCTCGGCGCGATCGCGGTCCGGCGGCCGATGCTGGCGGCCGCGGGCTTCGTCGCGTTCGGTGTCGTCGCATTCGTGGCGGCGATCGGGCAGCCGAACGCGGTCCCCGCGATCGTCGCGATCCAGGTCGCCGCCTCGGTCGCCGTCGCGATCCAGACACTGTCCTGGCTGCTGGGCTGGCTGCGGCGGGAGCCGGCGCCGCCGGCCTACTCGGACCCTGGCCGGAGGTCGTTCCTGTTGCGCACGGCAGCGGTCGGGGTCGGTGCGCTCGCCGCGGGCGCCTTCGGGCGGACCACCGTCACCTCGGCGACGTCGTCACCCACGCCGTCGACACCACTCCCACCCCCGGTCGAGGTCGTCCCGCCGTTGGCGGCGACGGCCGACCTCGCGCCATCGACACCGGGGCTTACCCCGATCGTCATCCCGAACGATGCCTTCTACCGGATCGATACGGCGCTGATGGTCCCATCGGTCGACACAGCCACGTGGCAGCTCCGTATCCACGGGCTCGTCGAGCGCGAGACGACCCTCTCGTGGGATCAACTGCTCTCGCAGCCGATGTTCGAGCAGTACTGCACGATCGCGTGCGTCAGCAACGAGGTCGGTGGCCACCTCGTCGGCAACACGAAGTGGACCGGTGTCCGGCTGCGGGACGTCCTCGACATGGCTGGGCCGTCGTCGTCCGCGACGCAGCTCGTCGGGCGCTCGGTCGATGGCTGGACCGCAGGGATGCCGATGTCGTGGGTCATGGATCCCAGTCGGGAGCCCATGATCGCCGTCGCGATGGGGGGGGCGCCGCTACCTCGCCAGCACGGCTATCCCGCCCGTCTCATCGTCCCTGGCCTCTTCGGCTACGTCTCCGCGACGAAGTGGCTGACCGAGCTCGAGCTCACGACCTGGGAGTCGTTCGACGGCTACTGGGTGCCGCTCGGCTGGGCGAAGGAGGGCCCGATCCTCACGCAGTCCCGCATCGACACACCGAGCGGGTCGATCGACGCCGGAGCCGTGCCCATCGCCGGCGTCGCGTGGGCACCGGATCGGGGCATCAGCAAGGTCGAGATCGGCATCGACGACGTCTGGTACACGGCCACGCTGTCGACCCCGATCTCCGACGCGACGTGGGTCCAGTGGGTCCATCGATGGGACGCGACGCCGGGCCAGCATCGCCTCACGGTCCGTGCCACTGACGGCACCGGCGTCCTGCAGGACATGAACCACTCGCGGCCCGCGCCAGACGGCGCCAGAGGTTGGGACAGCATCCTCGTCAACGTGACCTGACGCGGGGTCCGGGCGACGCTCCGGAGCGCGGCGGGCGAGGGTTTCGAGGAGATTCGGTATAGAGTCGGAACATGCCCCGGCGCCGCTATATCTTCGACCCGCCCGACCGATTCGTCGCGGGCACGGTCGGTGAGCCGGGCGACCGGACGTTCTTCCTCCAGGCACGTGACGGCGCCCGTGTCGTGTCGGTCGCGCTCGAGAAGGTGCAGGTCGCGGTCCTTGCCGAGCGCCTTGGCGCGTTACTCGATGAGCTCGACCTGCGTGGCATCGCCCCCGAAGCGGATGCCACGGTCGCCGCGTTCGAGGGTTCCGCATCGCCGGCGGACGACGGCGCCCTCGACGAGCCGCTCAACGAGGCGTTCCGGGCGGGCTCGCTGACGCTCGGCTGGGACGGCGGGGCGGAACGCGTCCTCGTCGAGGCGCGAGCCCAGGACGCCGATGGCGAGGCGATCGATCCCGAGGACGACGACGAGGAGGACGACGACGGGCCGGATCTCCTCCGGGTCCGGATGACCGCCGCCGCGGCACGGTCCTTCGTTGCGCGGGCGACCCAGGTGGTCGCAGCCGGGCGGCCGCCGTGCCCGCTGTGTGGTGCGCCGCTCGACCCGCAGGGCCACATCTGCCCGCGGCGCAACGGCCACTACGTCAACTAGGGATCAGCGCGTGCTCGACCGCGCGTCGGCCCTGGAGATCCTGCGCGATGGGGAGATAGAGATCGTCGGCCGGATCGTCGGGTCGAGCAACAACGCGATGTTCGTGACCGTGACGCTCCCCTGCCCCGACCCGGGCGAGCCGCCGCGCGTCCTCGAGGCGA
>DATHTG010000431.1:0-3255 GCA_035463515.1 Candidatus Limnocylindrales bacterium | reverse complement strand
GCCGCGATGTCGGCACCCGTGTGCACGGCGACTGCGGCGTTGTCGCCGATGTGGTCCCAATGCCCATGGCTCGACACGATCAGCTTCAGGGTCCACTCGCGTGCCGCGAGCTCATCTGCGATCCAGCGCAGGCATGGCGTTGCGGTGTCGATCGCGATGGCCTCGCGCGTACGTTCGTCGGCGAGCACGTGGACGTTCGTCGCGAGCGGGCCGATGACGCGATGCAGGTGGTCCACTGGACGAGTGTGGCATCCGTGGCGGGAGACCGTGCCAGGGTGCGGTTTCGCGGAACTCCTCGTTCATCAGCGTCGTCCAGCCCTCGAACCCGGCCGGTTCACACGACCCATCAACGACCGACAACGAAAAGGAACACTCCTTCATGCACTGGTTGACACTCCTCGACCGGCGTGCTCTCGGCATCGCCCTCGTCATCGCGGCACTGGCCGTCGTGGTCGTCGCGTCCGTGGCGATGGCGGCCGGCGGCGGCCCGACCGTCCTCCCCGTCGAACCCGACGGCGGCATCGGTGGGCCGATCGTGCTTCCCGTCGAGCCGAACGGCGGGATCGGGAACTGAACCGACCCTTCCGCCACACATCGACGCCCCTGGCGATAGGCGAGGGGCGTCGTTCGTTACCGGGTCCGGGATCAGCCGCCCTCGAGCTTCGACTTCATGCAGTCGAACGTCTGGCCGATCATCTTGTTGGCTGTCCCCTCGATCAGGCGGGCCCCGACGCTGGCGATCGTGCCGGCGATGTTCACGTCAGCAGCCCAATCCATCCGCGTGCCGCCCTCGGCGTCCGAAAGCGTCATGCGCGCATCGGCGTCCACGGCACTCCCCGGTGCCTGGCCGTGCGCCTTGATGGTGGCGGCGTTGGGCGCATCGACCTCCGCGAACTCCATGTTGACGTTGAACCGCGCGCTGATGAACCCGATGCCGACCTTGGCGGTGGCCTTGAAGTGCGTGTCGTCGATGACCTCGATGGACTCGACCCCCGGGCCGCACTGACCGACCCGGTTCGGGTCGACGACGAACGCCCAGACCGTCTCGCGAGGGGCGTTGATCTGGACGGTGCCTTCGAAGTGCATCGATGTCTCCGGTGCGGGTTTCCTGCGGTCAGTCCTGCATCGGTGAGTACTCGGTCGCGCTCAGGAACGTGGCGGGCTCCTTGATGAACCGCGTCCGACAACCGATCGAGCAGAACGCGTAGACGATACCGTCGTGTTCGGCCAGGTGCCGGGCGTGTGCTGCGTCGACGGACATCCCGCACACCGGGTCGGTGAGCACGATGTCGTCGACCACGGGCTCGAGCGTGATCGACTCGGGGAGGCCACCCGCGACGGTCGCGGGCCCGGGCGATGCGACGAAGTCGGCCCGTCCGCGGCGGACCTGGACGAGCTCGGCCAGGATCGACACGGCGATCTCCTCGGCGGTCTCCGCGCCGATATCGAGGCCGGCGGGCGCCCGAAGAGCGGCGATCCGCTCGTCCCCCACGGTCGTCTCCTCTCGGAGCCACTCACGAACGACCGCGGATCGCGTGGGTGAGGCGACGAGCCCGACGTAGGCCGACTCCCGGGTGAGCGCAAGCCCGACGGCCTCCTCGTCCCAGATCCCCTGGCTGGCGACGACGACGTACGGTGCTACCGACGGATCCAGCCCGCGGATGTCGACAGAGCGGTGGACGCGGACGCCGGGGAACGCGTCGGCGTCGGCGATCGGATCGATGACGGTCACCCGCCAGCCGGCGGCCGCCCCGAGTGACGCCAGCGCCCCGGCGATCGGCGTCGTGCCGACGACCCACAGCTGCGCGGCGGGGAGATGCGGTTCCACGTAGATCTCCAGGGTGCCTCCCGAGTGACAGGTCATCACGAGCTCGATCACGCCGTCGGCGCGGCGCCCCTCGCCCGGCCCGTCGCGCGACAGGCGCAGCAGGCGAGGTTGACCGTCGGCCAGCGACCGGAGCGCTTCGCGGACGACGACGGGTTGGGCGCAGCTCCCGCCGACCCAGCCCTCGATGCTCCCGTCCGGATGGACGATGCCGCTCGCTCCGGGCCGGGCGGACGTCGGCCGCCGGACCGCGACGACAGTGGCGACCGCAAACGGCCGCCCAGCCGCCTCGAGTTCCGCGGCGCGGGTGAACGTCGACGTGGTCAGTGCACGCCCTTCTCGTGCAGGATGGTCCAGACCTTCTGCGGCGTGATCGGGATATCGATGTTGCGCACGCCGAGGTGCCACAGCGCGTCGACGACGGCATTCGCGATGGCCGGGGGCGCACCGACCGTGGCCGATTCCCCGACGCCCTTCGCACCGATCGGGTGGTGGGGCGATGGCGTGACGGTCTTCTCGAGCTCCCACGCCGGCGTCTCGACGGCGGTCGGGAGCAGGTAGTCCATGAACGTCCCAGCCAGGTTGTTGCCGAGCTCGTCGTACGTGATCTCCTCGTACAGGGCCGGCGCGAGACCCATCGTCAGTCCGCCGTGGATCTGCCCGTCCACGATCATCGGGTTGATGATGTTCCCGCAGTCGTCGACCGCCACGAAGCGGCGGATCTTCACCTGCCCCGTGCCCTTGTCGATGTCGACGACACAGATGTAACTCCCGAACGGGAACGTGAGGTTGGGCGGGTCGTAGTAGTCGACCGCCTCGAGGCCTGCCTCCATCCCCTGCGGGTGGTTGGTGTACGCCGCCAGGGCGATGTCCTGGATGGTCTTGAACCGATCCGGCGAGCCCTTGACGCTGAACTTGCCGGGTTCCCATTCGAGATCGTCCTCGGACGCCTCGAGCAGGTGTGCAGCGAGCTTGCGAGCCTTGTCGCGGACCTTCCGCGCGGCGATTGCGGTGGCGGCCCCGGCGACCGGCGTGGAGCGCGAGGCATACGTACCCAGGCCGTACGGTGCGGTGTCGGTGTCGCCGTACTCGATCTTGATGTCGCTGACGGGGAAGCCGAGCTCTTCGGCGATGATCTGAGCGAATGTCGTCTCGTGGCCCTGCCCCTGCGTCTGGACGCCGATCCGGGCGAGGACCTTGCCGGTCGGGTGCACCCGGATCTCGCACGAGTCGAACATCTTCAGACCCAGGATGTCGAAGTCGTGTGAGGGGCCGGCACCGACGATCTCGGTGAAGCTGCTGATACCGATGCCCATCAGCTCGCCGCGCTCGCGCTTCTCTGCCTGTTCCTTGCGAAGCTCGTCGTAGCCGATGAGATCGAGGGCCTTCTGCAGGGCGCGGCCGTAGTCGCCCGAGTCGTACTCCCAGCC
>DATHTG010000430.1:0-3397 GCA_035463515.1 Candidatus Limnocylindrales bacterium | reverse complement strand
GGCTAAGGACTACATGGACGCCTTTATCAATCCGCCCGATCTGCTGCACGCGCGGGAGGAGGACCGGCGGCAAGTCACGGTTGCTCATCGTGGGCTCGGGCCCGCAGGAGCGCGAGGCGCGCCGATACGTCGCGACGCGCGGCCTGAACGGCGTGGAGTTCCTCGGTCGGGTGTCGGACGACGAGAAGGCCCAGCTCTACAAGACAGCCGACGTGTTCGCCTCGCCCGCCACCGGTGGCGAGTCGTTCGGCATCGTCCTGCTCGAGGCGATGGCGGCCGGCACGCCGATCGTGGCCTCGGACATCCACGGATACAAGGGTGTCGTCCGGCGTGGACGCGAGGGTCTGCTCGTCCCGCCCCGGCAGCCGCGCGAGCTCGCGATCGCGATCGACCGCCTCGTCGGCGACCCCGCGATGCGGGAACAGATGGGCGCCGCCGGCCAGGTTCGTGCCGAGGAGTTCTCGTGGCCGCGCGTGACCGCCAAGGTCGACGACTACTACGGGTTCGTGATCCGTCGCCTCGCCGCGAGCGGGTCACTCCCCGACGGGTTCACCGCAGAGATCCCTCAGGCACCCCCACCGGTCCGCGCGAGACCGTCGACCCCGCCCTCGGCCGACATCGCCGACGCGCCCGGCCCGGATGGGGCCGGCGGGCCGCCCGAGCCCCTGTCGTTGCGCGAATCGGCCAGCGCCAGGCGCCAGACCGACGCCGAGTAGGCCACCACCAGGCACGTCAGCCCGAGCGCGAGCGTCAGCGCGATGGGGATCGGGCTGATCAGCGGCGCCGCCGGTCGCGCCGCGGTGTTCACGGGGAACTGGAACGCGTAGAGGTAGGTCGGCAAGAAGCCCTGGTACGCATTGACGACCGTGGATGGCAGCGGCAATGCCGAGATGTTCGGATACCAGATCACGAACCACGCGACGACAGCCACGCCGATGCCGACCACGAACCGGCGGGCGTCGCGCGCCGCGATGACCTGCCCTGCGAGATACAGGAGCGGCAGCAGGACGATCAGCGCGATCGGCTCGACGGGGATGCCCCGCCACGTCAGGATCGGCGTCTCCCCGAGCAGTGACGCGATACCGATGCCGAACGCCAGCGCGATGGCTCCGCCGACGAGCGGGACCATCGACGCTCGGTCGGGGACGTCGCCGCGGTCGGTGGCCTGCAGTCGTGTCATCCACATCCAGAGCAGGATCCCGCCGGCGACGAGCAGACCCAGCACGGCCAGGCTTCGGACGGTGAGCACGAAGTCGGGGATGACGGCAGGGCACGCCTGCGAGCTCGGATTCGCGATGGTCACCCCGACGAGCGCACACAGCGGCCGAGAGAACAGCCACATCGCGGCTGGTGCGATCACGGCCACAGCCGCCGCGATGCGGATCCACATCCACGTCCGGCGCGACGGTCCGTGCCACAGCTCGGCGAGGAGGTAGGCGAGCGCGAGGACCAGGAACGGCAGCGACGTGTAGTAGTGGTACTGGAATGCCGCGCGGTCGATGCGCGCCCACGGCACCCATTGCGCGGCGAAGCCGATCGCGATCAGAGCCAACGCGGGCGAGCGGCGGCGGTAGGCCATGATCGAGACGAAGACGAGCGCCGCGACGCCCAGCCACCAGATCACGAGGTTCCCGGAGTCGTAGATGGCCGCGCTCGTGGACCCGGCAAAGCCCTCCTGGTAGAACCACACGGGCTTGAGGTCGAACGGGAACGCCCACCACGGCGACGAGGCCGGGTGTGGCGACGTCAGGCCGTTGTGGTAGTCGTACATCTGCCGCGTCAGCTCGATCAGCGTCTGCCCGGCGTGGCCGGCCGGGTAGCCGTCCCACAGGCGGTGGTTCTCGATGGCCGCCCAGGGCAGGTAGCTCACGACGTAGACCACCAGCGGGATCGCCACGAGCGAGAGCGCGGCCCACGCGATCGGGATCCCGAATGCCCAGCCGGGTCGCAGCCAGCCGGTCGCGGCGGGCCCCGGCGGCTCCAGTGAGCGTCCTGGAGATCCCGGCCCGGGAGGTGCCGCCAACGGTCCGTACCCGAGCCACGCCCCGACGCGGAGCGCGCCATACACGACCAGCGAGCCGACTGACGCGGCGATGGCCGCGAGCAACGGGGTGACCGACACAGGCCCGAGGACGATCTCCGAGTCGAGCCGGCCGAGCGCCAGGGCCCCGAAGAACAGCAGGGCGCCGACTCCCGTGGGTGCGATCAGCGCCAGCCACATCTCCTCGTCGGTCCAGGCGATCGGATGGAACACGGCGACGACGACCGCGAGCAGCGTCAGCGCGATCATGATCACCAGGAACGGCAGATTGCCGAACGACTGGCCTGCCATCGCCAAGTATCCGAGCGCCCCGGTGATGGCGATGAGGCCCAGGATGGCGATCACCCGACCGAGCGCGCTTCGGACGAGCAGCAGCAGCACGAGTGCGCCGATCGCGTACGCCGCGACCCACTTCGAGGCCAGCGCGAGGCCGAGCAGCAGCCCGATGATCGGCATACCGATCCAGAACGCTCCGCGGCCGCGCCACCAGCCGGTCCAGATCGCGGCGAAGACGGTGTATGCCGCAACGATGAACAGCCCGACGTAGACGTCGTTCATCCCGATCCGCGACTGGACGAACAGCATCCCCTCGACGACCGTCAGGCCTGCGACGGCCAGCGCGACACTCCGCCGCGCAAAGAGGATCCGCGCGAGGAGATACAGGAAGACGGCCGTGAGCACGCCGGCGATGACGCCGGGCAACCGCCAGGCGAATGCGTGCGAGCCGACGTCGATGGACGCGGACGTGCCGTCGCCGTCGAACACGAGAAGCTCTTGACGGTCGTCCGTCTGGTACTGCGGTTCGACGTCCATGGCCCAGGCGGCCGGTTCGAAGTCCTCCGGCAGGACGGCATCGGCGTAGACCGCGTTGGCATGCGGTTCCACGACGTACACCGTCCACCGCTGGGTCCCGCCGGCCGACTCCGACGGCGGCGCGCGCCCGAGGATGTGGACCTGCTGGGTCGCCTCGTCATAGGCGACGCGCGACCCGAGCCCCGGCAGCGGGTGGCTCCCGCGATCGATCGGGCCATTCGCGGCGTCGTCACCGCTGACCTTGAGGACGTGATACGTCGGGTCCTCGTCCGACCCGGCGGTGACGTACAGCTGCGTGTCCTCGATCCCGGTGACGTACGCCATCCCGTGGGCGCCGCCGTCCAGGGCGATCGTCGACGTGGTGTCGGCGGTCGCCGGGTCGATGAACGTGACGCCGCTGCTCGTCGCGACCGCGACGCGCGGCAGGTCGACGATCGCGACGCCCGGCAGGCGGCCGTCGGCGATCGCCTCATCCACCGCAGTCCGGGTGTCGCCGCTCCCCGGGCTACCGAACAGGACGCTTGCACCCGGCGTGGCACGAGT
>DATHTG010000429.1:0-1556 GCA_035463515.1 Candidatus Limnocylindrales bacterium | reverse complement strand
GGCATCGACGAGAGCGCGGATGCTTGACGCCTGGACGATCGCCTTCGGGGTCGGCGACGGGACGACGCGGCGCCAACTCGATCCATCACGAGCGACCGACCATCCGTACTCTGCCGCGAGCGAGCGCGCCGTCGCTTCGTCGTAGGGTGGTCCGACGGGCTTGGTCGGGGAACGGAAGGCCGGATCTGCCGCGTCGACGACGACCTCGGTCAGGACGGTCGCGATCGGCGGCCGCCTCCCACGGGATGCGAACGCCTCCGCGAGCGCCTGCGCCACGAGGTAGCCGATCTGTCCTTGGGATTCCGCCACGAGGACGTCGAGCGGCGGCGGTGGGACGACGTCGCGTGCGGCTTCGGCCTCGATGGCCAGGTATCCCACTTGTGGCCCGTTGCCGTGCGTCAGGACGAGATCGTGTCCCGCCGACGCGAGATCGACCAGCGACGAGGCTGCGACGACGAGATTCCGGCGTTGCACCTCGATCGAGCCGGGATCGCCACGGCGGATCAGTGCGTTGCCGCCGAGCGCGACGACGATGCGGCTCACGGCCGCTCGCTCATGACAGTCGCTCGCCGGTGAAGTCGCCTGTCAGGAGGGCATACAGGAGGGCCGTCTCGGTGTGCAACCGGTTGGCCGCCTGTCGCCACACCCGCGACGCCGGTCCATCGATGACCTCGTCGGTGACCTCCTGACCGCGGTGCGCGGGCAGGCAGTGCATGAAGATCGCGCTCGCCGATGCGAGAGCCATCACGCGCCGGTCAACGGTGAATCCACGGAAGGCCGCCTCGCGGTCGCTGCGGTCGCCCTCTTTCCCCATGGACGTCCAGACGTCGGCGTACACCACCTCCGCACCGGACACGGCCTCCGCGGGATCGTGCGACAGGATGATCGATCCGCCGGTCTCCAACGCACGGACGTGGGCATCGGTGACGATCGCCTGCGACGGTTCGAATCCGGGTGGTGTCGCGACGCGAAGCTCCAGGCCCAGGATGGCGGCTGCCTCGATGAGCGAGTGGCAGACGTTGTCGCCGTCACCCACGAACGCCACCTGGACTCCTCCGAAGGTGCCGAACTCCTCCTGGATCGTCATGGCGTCCGCAAGTGCCTGGCAGGGGTGATGCTCGTTGGTCAGCGCGTTGATGACGGGGATCGAGGCGGCTTGCGCCAGCTCCTCGACCGTCGCCTGGTCGAACGTCCGAACGGTCAGCGCGTCGAGGTAAAGCGACAGCGCGCGGGCGGTGTCCGCGACCGTCTCGCCCCGGCCGAGCTGCAGCTCGTCGGGCCGAAGGACGATCGGCAGCATGCCGAGCATCCAAGCGGCGGACTCGAGGCTCACGCGCGTGCGCGTCGACGGCTTATCGAAGATCATCCCGACCCGACCGCCGGCCAGGCGGTTTCGGAACACCTCCGGCTCACGCTTGAGCCGGCCGGTCAGGTCGAGCAGCGAGCGTAGGTCCCCATGCCCCAGCTCGCGGAGGGTAAGGAAATGTCGCGGCCGGACGGCCGTGGTGCGTCGCTGCGTGGTCGTCATCGTGGTGTCCCAGCGAGGACCGGCGTTC
>DATHTG010000428.1:0-6195 GCA_035463515.1 Candidatus Limnocylindrales bacterium | reverse complement strand
ACTCCAGGTCCCGCGAGCTCGCCCGCGCACCTGAAGTTCGACCGGACGCGAATGGTAGTCGGGCGTCCGCGGGGTGTCAAAGCACGTATGACTCGTGGTGTCAGCCGGGCGTCGAACTCTCCGTCAGGCGCAGGATGCGGCGCTTGATCCGCTGCAGCGAACCGCGGTCCGGCAGCGCCACGAAGAGCGTGTCGTCGCCCGCGATCGACCCCGCGACCTCGGGCCAGCGCGCGCGGTCGAGTGCCGCCGCGATCGCGTGCGCCGACCCCGGCAGCGTGCGGAGGACGAGCAGCAGCCCAGCCTCGTGGATCTCGAGTGGCAGGTCGGCCAGGAGCTTGCGAAGCCGGTCCTCGCCTGACGTCTCGGCCTCGATGAGGCGGGGCGGCAGCGCATAGGCCGTCGTCCCCTCTCGCGAGACCTTGATCAGTCCGAGCTCGGCGACGTCGCGGCTGATCGTCGCCTGGGTCGTTCGGAAGCCGCGGTCGCGCAGCGCCGCAGCGAGCTCGAGCTGTGTCCGGACCGGCCGTTGACCGACCAGGTCACGGATCGCCCGCTGGCGGAGCTGCTTCATGACTTCCACGGCGCAGCGTCAGCGCGCGAGCCAGGCGATCAGGACGATCGCCGCGAGCACGAACCGATAGATGACGAAGGCATCAAGGGACTGGCGCCGAAGGAACCCGAGCATGAAATGGATCGCGGCCAGACCGGAAAGCATCGCCGCGACCATCCCGACGACCAACGGACCGACGGACCCAGCGGCGATGCCGCCCTCTCGGACCAGCCGGACGACCTCGAAGAGGCCCGCGCCGGCCGTGATCGGGGTCGCCATGAGGAATGCGAACCGCGCGGCCGACTCGCGGTCGAGCCCGACCATGCGCGCGGCGGCGATCGTGACGCCCGACCTGCTGAGACCCGGGACGAGCGCGAGCGCCTGGGCCACACCGACGATGAGGGCGATCCGCGGCGTCACATCGGAGATCCCGCGCGAGCTCGCGCCGAACCTGTCCGCGACGATCAACAGGACGCCGCCGAGCACGAGCATGAGCGCGACGAGGCCGACCTGTCGGAACGATGTCTCGATGACGCTCTCGAACAGGAAGCCTGCGAGCGCAGCGGGGATCGTGGCGACGACGAGCAGCCACGCGAGCCTGCGATCGTCGTCGTCCTGGAACGACCGATCACGGAGCGCGGCGAGACCGGCCGGGATGAGCCGGATCCAGTCGTTCCGGAAGTACACCAGCAGCGCGACGAGCGTGCCGATGTGCAGCATCACGCTGAATGCCAGCGAGGTCAGGAAGGCATCGTCCCATCCCAGCAGGAACGGGACGAGGATCAGGTGCCCTGACGAGGACACCGGCAAGAATTCCGTGAGGCCTTGCACGATGCCCATCACCAGGGCCTGGATGACGATATCCATCAGAACGGCAGTCGCGCGTGGCGACCGAGCGCTACGTCGTCGTCTCCGCCCGGTCGGTCACGCACGATCGAGTGCGCTCGCGATCCGTGCTCGGCGGCTCCTTGCGCGCGACGCACCATGCGCGACTTCGCAGACGCGAGCCTCGCTAACGGATGAAGAGCGGGGCGAGGACGAGTGTGATCGTGGCGAGCAGCTTCACAAGAACGTGGAGCGACGGCCCAGCCGTGTCCTTGAACGGGTCACCGACCGTGTCGCCGACGACGGCCGCCGCATGGGCGTCGGTGCCCTTGCCGATGACGTTGCCGTCCGCGTCCTTCAGGTTGCCCGACTCGATGTACTTCTTGGCGTTGTCCCACGCACCACCGCCGTTGTTCAGCGTCGTAGCGAGAAGGACGCCCGCGATCGTGCCGACCATCAGGAGGCCCGCCACGGCCTGATAGCCCAGAAGCAGGCCGACGATGATGGGCGTGGCGACCGCGACGAAGCCGGGGAGGACCATCTCGCGCAGGGCCGCGCGAGTCGTGATGTCGACGACGCGCGCGTAATCAGGACGCTGGGTGTAGTCCATGATCCCCGGCATCTCGCGGAACTGGCGACGCACCTCGACGATGATCGACTGCGCCGTCTTGCCGACCGCGCGGATGGCGAGGCTGCTGAAGAAGTACGCCAGCATCGCCCCGATGAGCGCGGCGACGAACACACTGACGTCGGCCAGGTTCACTGCCTCGAGGAGTTCCCCGCCGCGGTTGCGCTGGATCAGGTTGACCTTGTCGATGTAGGCGCTGAACAGCAGGAACGCGGCGAGTGACGCCGACGCGATCGCATACCCCTTCGTGAGGGCCTTGGTCGTGTTCCCGACCGCATCGAGCCTGTCGGTGATCTCGCGCGTATGCGCCTCGGATCGGCTGAATTCGGCCACCCCGCCCGCGTTGTCGGTGATCGGGCCGAACGTATCCATCGCGAGGATGTACGCCGTCGTCATGAGCATGCCCATCGTCGCGACCGCGGTCCCGAAGATGCCGCCCACGTCTCGCCCCTCGGTGTCGAGGAGGCCGGCCTGCTGGCCGAGCCAATGCGACGCGATCAGCGCGACGCCGATCGAGATCGCGGTGACGAAGGTGGTCTCGAACCCGACCGCGGTGCCGCTGATGATGTTCGTCGCGGGGCCGGTCCGCGATGCCTCGGCGATCTCCCGAACGGGTCGGAAGCTGCCGGCCGTGTAGAACTGGGTGATGTACACGAAGACCACGGACGTGGCGAGACCGACGATCCCGCAGAAGAAGAAGTAGACCCAGGTGGGCAGACCCAGGGCTTCGCCGGTCGCGCCGTTCGTCTGCATCATCGCGTACGTGGTGATCGCCAGACCGATGACCGACAGGCCGGTCGTGACCCAGTAGCCGCGGTTGAGGATGTTCATCGGATCCTCGGTTTCCTTACCACGGACGAAGAACATCGCGACGATCGTCGCCAGGAGCCCGAAGGCGCGAACGACGAGCGGGAAGAAGATCCAGGCTTCCGGGTTCGGCCAACCAGCGGACTCGGCGATGGCGAAGGCCGCCACGCCGAGGATCATCGCGCCGATGTTCTCCGCCGCGGTCGACTCGAACAGATCCGCGCCACGGCCAGCGCAGTCGCCGACGTTGTCCCCGACGAGGTCGGCGACGACCCCGGCGTTCCGCGGGTCGTCCTCCGGGATGCCCGCCTCGACCTTGCCGACGAGGTCGGAACCCACGTCAGCGGCTTTCGTATAGATGCCGCCGCCGAGCTGCGCGAAGAGCGCGACGAACGATGCGCCGAAGCCGAACCCGACGATCACGAACGGTGCCTTGTCGACCGTGACGCCACCGATGACCGCCTGGTACACGGTGAAGATGCCCCACACGCCCAGGAGCGACAGTGCGACGACGAGGAAGCCCGAGACGGCCCCTCCGCGCATCGCGACCTGGACTGCCTCGACCAGCGATCGCCGAGCGGCGGACGCGGTCCGGACGTTCGAGCGCACGCTGATGAACATGCCGATGATCCCCGACAACATCGAGCAGATGGCGCCGACGAGGAACGCGAAGGCAGTTGCGATGCCGATGGGCGTCGCGAACGGGATCGACCCGACCGACAGCTCGGGGACGTCGGCGACCGCAGGGGTCTCGACGAGGGAGATGACGACCCCGATGACCAGCGCGGCGACGACCGCGAAGATCGAGATCGTCGTGTACTGGCGCTTGACGAAGGCGTCAGCGCCCTCCCTGATGGTGCCGGCGACGGCCTGCATCTCGGGGGTCCCGGTATCGCGCGAAAGGACGTCGCGAGCGAGGTACAGGGCGAACAGCACGGCGGCGATCCCGGCGATGGGGATCAGCAGCTGGAGCGCACTAGCCATCAGGGGGTCGGGTCCTCCATCGGGAAGCGTCTGGGCCGGCACCCGATGCCTGGCGCGTGAACATGCGCCGTCGCCTCCGGGATCCGGGGAACTGCCGCTGGTCCCGTTCGGCTTGCACCGCTGGGTGGGACCTTTCAGGCCGCGGGCGAGTGTAACAAGGGCCTGATCGACGGGTCAAACTCGCCCGGCCCCGGGGATATGCACGGTGCGCGGAGTCGAGAACGCCGCCCGCGGCCGCTCGCCCGCCGCGCCCTATACTGCCGGACTTGTGAGTCAACGACCGGCGTTCGGGTGTCTCCTCGAGATCGTCGAGACGCTCGTCTTGACGCTCCTGATCTTCTTCGTGATCCAGAACTTCGTCGCTCAGCCGTACAAGGTCCAGCAGAAGTCGATGGAACACACCCTCGAAGAGGATCAATATGTTCTCGTCGACAAGCTCACTCCCCGGTTCGACGCGTACAACCGCGGCGACATCGTCGTCTTCGAGCCGCCCGATGAGTGGGGCGAATCGAACACCCCGTTCATCAAACGGGTCATCGGTGAGCCCGGCGACAGGGTCGAGATCCGCGATGACGGTCTCGTGTACGTCAACGACGTCGCGCTCGACGAGCCCTACCTCTACGCTGAGGAGGTCGGCGAGCCGCCGCAGCCCACGACCCCGCCACTCGAGCAGTCGAGGTGGACCGTTCCCGATGGCGATCTCTTCCTGATGGGCGACCACCGCGCGAACTCCGCGGATTCGCGGACGTTCGGCCCGGTGCCCATCGACCGTGTCGTCGGGCGGGCGTGGCTCCGCTACTGGCCGCTCGACACGTTCGGCATCCTGCAGACCCCGACCTACCCGGATCTCGCGCCCGCCGCGCCATGACGCCGTCCGGGATCCGGGCGTGAACCCGATCCTCGCCGCGGTCGCGCTGGTGGTCGTCGCGGGGACCGTCGTCGCGGTCGCCGCGCGCGACGCCCGGATCGCGATCCTGGGGCTGGCGATCGTCCTCATCGGCTCCCCGGTGATGGCCGACCCGCTACCTGCACCGCTGGGGCTGGCGGCGCGGTTCGTGGGGGCGATCCTGTGTGCGTACCTGCTGTGGATCGTCGCGCGTGACCGACGTCGCGCACACGGCCCCGGCGACCCGACCAGCGGTTCGCGCATCGGCTGGCCGGCGGAAAGCCTCGTCGCCGCCGCGGCGCTCGTGACCGGGTACGCCGCGCACGGCCTCGGCGCACCTGCGCTCGGGTCGGCCCTCGCGAGCGCAGCCGGCTTCGCTGTCGCCGCGCTGGCGGTCCCGGCCGTGACGACCGGCACCGACGTGCTGCGCGTCGGGATCGGCTCGCTCCTCCTGCTCGATGCGGCGTTGCTCGTCCGCGCAGGGCTGGGCGGCACGCCGGACCAGCTCGAGCAGCTCATCACGAGCGGCGCATTCGTGGTCGTGACCGCCGCGATGGCCACCCTGGCCAGTAGTGCCCGGACCGACGGCTCGGGCGGGTACGCCTTCTCGATCGACGGCCAGCGGCGGCGGCGCGAGCCGGACGCCCACCGCATCGAGCCTCGGATCGGCGATCTCGGTCGATGAGCCTCCTGCCCTTCCTCCTTGTCACCTGTCTCGGAGCGATCGCCGTGGTCGCCGTTCGCGCGCAACCGCGAGTCGCGACCGGGCTCGGCCTTGCGGTTCTGGCAGCGTCCGTCCTGACGGCGGCCTTCATCCGGCCCGGCCAGGCGATCGCGATCGGGTCGACCGGGATCGCGACCACCGACTACCTGCGCGTGTTCCTCGTCCTCGCGGCGCTCGCCTGCCTCTTGCTCGCGATCGTCGGCGAGGCGACCGAAGGTCGGCGGGACGCGCCGGCCGTGGCGCTCGGGATCCTGGCGAGTTGCGGGCTCGCCCTTTCCCTCCCGGACGCGCGAGTCGCGGTCCTTGCGGCGACCGCCGGCGGGGCCTTCGGCGCCCTCGTCGCGCTCGTCCCGGACCGCGGCAGGACCGGGGCGACCGTCGGGACGCGCGTCCTCCGTGCGACCGCCATCGCCGGCACGATGGCGATCGCGGCGACGGCCTGGATCGGCCGCGACCTGAGCCAGCTCGCGGCACAGCCCATCGTCTTCGGGCTCGCCTACCTCGCCTTCGCGCTCGCCGTCGCGTTCCGGTTCGGGGCCATCCCGGCCCACACGTGGGCCGCGCGCCTGACCGACGCCGTGCCCGAGACGACGCTGCCGCTCGTCACCGCGATCGCGCCGGCGGCCTTGGCGATCGTCGCCCTGGCGTGGGCGGATGCGTCCATCGCGCCGCTCGCCCTCGACCTGACGTCGGTCCGGTTCGTCGTGCTGGTAGTCGCGATCGCGTCGATCTTCCTCGCGTCCGTCGCCGCGGTCATCCAGGACGACATCGAGCACATGGTCGGCTACGCC
>DATHTG010000427.1:0-1799 GCA_035463515.1 Candidatus Limnocylindrales bacterium | reverse complement strand
GATATCGACCTTCTTGCCGTTCAGGGCCGTCACGATTTCGCCCGGTCGTGTCGAATGCGGGCCGGGCATGTTCTCAACCGCCGGCGCCACCGCGATCAAGGGCGTCCCCGGCGAGAGCCGGGCGACCGTCTCGATCGCGGCGATGACCGTGCACGCGCCGGCCTTGTCCATCTTCATCTCTTCCATCCGGTCGGACGGCTTGATGCTGATGCCACCGGAGTCGAAGCAGACGCCCTTCCCGACGATCGCGAGATGGCGGTCGAGCTTGTCGCGCTGTCCCTCATCGCCCGAGCGCATCACGATCATCCGGGGCGGGTTGTCCGACCCGCGACCGACGGCCATGAACATGCCCATGCCGAGCTCGGTCGCCCGCTTGTCGTCGATGACGTCGATCCACAAGCCATTCCGCTCGGCGATCGCTTGCGCCTCCTCGGCGAGGACTTCCGGGTACATCTCGTTGGCGGCACGGTTGGCGAGCGTCCGGGCCGTGTTCGCCCCTTCGCCGATGATCACGCCGCGCTCGCCGGCAGCCTGCACCGCGGCCTTGTCGCCGTCCGGTGCGATGAGGATCAGTTCGTCGAGCTGCGGCGGCTTCGATTCGATCTCCGGCCGATAGAGCGCCTTCGGGTCGTATGAGCCTTCGACCACGCCGCGGGCGACGAGCTCGCCGGCAGCGGCCGTGTCGCCATCGAAACCCTGAGCGTCGACGATGGGAGCCAGCCAGACGGCCATCGACCGCACGAGGCGGCCCGCGAGACGACGCTCGGCGGTGGCCGCGACACGGACCGCGGCTTCGCGATCGACGGTCTCCGACTCGCCCGCGGACACCGTCACGACCCACTTGGCCGGCAGATCTCCACCGCGGGTCATCGCGGTGGTCCATTTCCGGGCGCGGAGCTCGCGGATCTCCGCGAGCGCTCGCAACTCGCCGCCGGACCGCCGGTCCAGCTCGTCGACGGGGCCGTCGAACGCCGGTTCGCCGACGAACGGGATGACGAGGACGTCGGCCGCGACATCCCAAGGCTGGTCGGTGACGACACGAAGTTGCACGGTGGGTGTGGATCCTCCCGGGTGTGCGCGCCGCACAGCGGTGCCCCTGTCGCGGCGGTTCGCGTGGTAGTGGCGGCAGTGTAGCGGCCGTCGACCGCACCTATCCGTCCGTCACGGGACCAGGTCACGAACGCTTTGGCGTGACCCCTCGACCTACGGCGTCGGCTCGTCGACGGGCGGCGCGAGTGCCTCGTCGAGGTCAGCCTTCGCCTGCTCGATAGCGATCGCCGCGTCGTTGATCCCACCTTGGCCGATGTCGGCCATGATCAGGACGAGCGACCGCGTATCCGGCGGAAGCCGATCCTTGGCAGCCTGCTCCTTCGCCATCAACCCGCGGATCGTCGCCGCGCTGTCGCCGCGGCGCACGGCGACGTACAGGTTCCGCAGCGCCTTGTCGTACGCCTCGCTTCGGTCGAGCCACTGGTCGAGGGTCGCGACGTCGACCGTCGCCTTCAGTCGATCGCGCAGCGTCTTCGCGTCCGCGATCGCGGCATCGGCGTCGTCGAGATGATCGAGTGCCGCGGGGTAGTCGGCCTTGCGACCCGCAGCAGCGGCAGCGACGACGGCTTCATCGTGCTCCGCGAGCAAGCCCGACAGCCGGCTCGCGCTCAGCGCACCGACCGTCAGACGGGTCCATGCGCCCTCCATCGCGCCGCGGGTGGGAAGCGCCCCGGAATACGCCGCGTATCGCTCGATCGTGGCTGGCGACAGCTCGTAGACCGCTGCACGGGAGGCGACGATGGGGACGG
>DATHTG010000426.1:0-2246 GCA_035463515.1 Candidatus Limnocylindrales bacterium | reverse complement strand
TGGGACGAGCTCAAGGCGTTCGCGGAAAAGACCTCGATCCCGGTCGCCTGGACGCTGCTCGGCATCGGTGCGATCGACGAGACGCACCCGCTCGCGTACGGCTACATGGGGATGCACGGCTGGAAGCACGTGAACCGGGCGATCCAGGCCGCTGACCTCCTCATCGCCATCGGCATGCGCTTCGACGACCGGGTGACCGGCAACGTCCGCACGTATGCGCCGTATGCGCGGATCGTCCACGTCGACATCGACCCGGCCGAGATCGGCAAGAACGTCGCGGTGGAAGTGCCGATCGTCGGCGATGCGAAGCGTGTGCTGCAGGCGCTCATCCGGATGGTCCCCGAGACGCGGATGGACGCCCGCAGGGAGTACTTCGACCAGCTCGCCGAGTGGCGACATGACTCCGAGGCGTCGTCATGGCACGGCTCTGGTGCCTGGCGAGACGGCCTGTTGTCGGCCGACTATGTCGTCCAACGGATCGGCGAGCTGAGCGATCACCGCGCGACCTACGTCGCCGACGTCGGCCAGAACCAGATGTGGCTCGCTCGCTACACGGGGTTCCGCGAGCCGAACCAGCACGTGTCGTCCGGCGGCCTCGGGACCATGGGGTTCAGCGTCCCGGCGGCCATGGGCGCCGCGCTCGGTCGACCGGACCGCGAGACCTGGGCGATCACCGGCGACGGTGGTTTCCAGATGACGTTCCAGGAGCTGATGACGCTGGTCCAGGACAGGATCCCGGTGAAGATCGCGCTGTTCGACAACAAGAAGCTCGGGATGATCCGCCAGTGGCAGGAGATCATCTACGGCGGGAACTACCACTCGGCGCACCTGCTCGGCCCCGACTACATCAAGCTCGCCGAGGCATTCGGGATCCCCGCGATGCGGGCGTCGACGCCGGCCGACGTCGATGACGCGATCCGTTTCGCCCAGGAAGTCGACGGTCCGGCGCTCGTCTGGTTCGAGATCGCCGAGGAGCAGAACGTCTTCCCGATGATGCCGGCCGGCAAGGGTTTGTCCGATCTCATCGAGAAGTGGGACGGGGCGGACGAGTGAGTGATCCCGGTTCGAACGGGCAGGTCCCCGCTGGCTCGCCGGTCGGCGCTCCAGCGAGCACTCCTGCCCACGCTGCCCCGCCGGCCCGTGCGCTGCCCGGGAGCGGCGAGACCCGCCGGCACGTGCTCGTCGCGGTCGTCCTGAACAAGCCCGGCGTCCTCAACCGCGTGTCGAGCCTGATGCGGGCGCGCAACTTCAACATCGATTCACTCGCGGTGAGCCACACAGACCGCGAGGACGTCAGCCGCATGACGATCACGCTCCACGGCGATGACGTCGCGGTGGAGCAGGCTGCCAAGCAGTTGTATCGACTCATCGACGTCCTCAAGGTGCAGGACGTCACGTCCGAGCCGACCGTCGAGCACGAGCTCGCGCTCGTGAAGATCCGCGCGACCGAGTCGAACCGGGACGAGATCCTGCGGTTCGTCGAGCTGTCGCGGGGTCGTGTCGTGGACCTGGTGGAGGGGTCGGTCATCGCCGAGGTGACCGGCACGGAAAGCGAGATCGACACATTCGTGTCGCTCGTGCGCACCTATGGCATCAAGGAGCTCGTCCGGACCGGCGCGGTCGTCATGGCGAGGGGAGCTGCATCCATCGAGGAGGCGATCAAGCGATGACGGCGCGGATGTACTACGACGACGACGCGGATCCGAAGGCCCTCGACGGCCAGACGGTGGCGGTCATCGGATACGGCAGCCAGGGCCACGCCCACGCGCAGAACCTGCGCGAGAGCGGGGTCGACGTCGTGGTCGGTCTGGCGCCCGGGTCGAAGAGCCGGGCGCTCGTCGAGGCGGCTGGTCTTCGGGTCGCCGACGTCGCCGACGCGGTACGCGAGGCGGACGTGATCATGATCGCGGTCCCAGACACCGTCCAGAAGTCGGTCTACGACGCCGATATCGCGCCGAACCTGCGGCCCGGCCAGCTGCTGATGTTCGCCCACGGGTTCAACATCCGGTTCGGGCGGATCTCGCCGCCGGAGGATGTCGACGTCGGCATGGTCGCACCGAAGGGCCCGGGCCACCTGCTGCGGAGCGTCTACCGGCAGGGCGGCGGTGTCCCGGCGCTGTTCGCCGTCGAGCGCGACGCTTCCGGCACCGCGCGCGACCGCGTCCTCGCCTACGCGCGCGGCCTCGGCTCGACGCGGGCGGGCGTCCTCCAGACGACTTTCGCCGAGGAGACCGAGACCGACCTGT
>DATHTG010000425.1:0-3017 GCA_035463515.1 Candidatus Limnocylindrales bacterium | reverse complement strand
CTCGCCGACGCGATCACGGCCGAGATGGAGCGGCTTGCGACGCTCGACACCCTCGACACCGGCAATCCCATCACGGCCATGCGCGCGGATGTCGCCAAGGGCGCGCGGCTGATGTCGGAGACGGCAGGTCTCGCTCTCGAGGTCAAGGGCGAAACGTTCCCCCTGCCCGGGCTGCATTACACGGTGCGCGAGCCGTGGGGCGTCGTCGGCCGGATGATCACGTTCAACCACCCGACCATGTTCACCGCCGCTCGGCTCGCCGCCGCCCTGGTCGCCGGCAACGCCGTCGTGCTCAAGCCATCCGAGCTCGCCCCGCTGAGCGCGCTCGCGATCGGCGAGATCGCGGCAGGCGTGTTGCCGCCCGGCGTCGTCAACGTCGTCGTCGGTGGTCCAGCGACCGGAGCGGCGCTCGTCGCGCATCCATCGATCGAACGCCTGTCGTTCACGGGCAGCACGGCGACCGCGCTGCGCATCCAGGCTGCCGCGGCGGCGAGTGGCCGGGTCAAGACCGTGACGTTCGAGCTCGGTGGGAAGAACCCGATCGTCGTGTTCGACGACGTCGACCTCGATGAGGCAGCGGCGGCCGTCGTCCGCGGCATGAACTTCACCCGCGTCCAGGGCCAAAGCTGCGGGTCGACGAGCCGGCTCATCGCTCATCGCTCGATCGCAGGGCCGCTGCTCGACCGTGTCGTCGAGCGGGCCGGGCGGATCCGGATCGGCTCGCCGCTCGACGAGGCGACCGAGATGGGCTCGCTGATCTCGAGCGCAGCGCGCGACCGGTGCATCGGCCTCGTCGGTGACGCGGTTCGCGGCGGTGCCCGGCTCGTCGCGGGCGGGTCTCCGCCGGGCGATCAGGCGCTGGCCGGCGGTGCCTTTCTCACTCCGACCATCGTCGACGATGTGGCCGACGGCACGCCCCTCGCGGAGGAGGAGGTCTTCGGCCCGGTCCTGACGGCCACCACGTTCGACGACGAGGCCGACGCGATCTCGCTCGCGAACGCCGGCCGATACGGGCTGACCGCGGCGATCTGGACGAACGACATCGACCGCGCGCTTCGACTGACCGAGGCCATCGAAGCAGGCTACATCTGGGTCAACGATGTCGAGACGCGCTTCCCGGCCGTGCCCTTCGGTGGCTGGAAGGACTCGGGCGTCGGGTCCGAGCACGGGATCGATGAGATCCGCTCGTTCACTCGTGTCAAGGCCGTCAACGTCCGCGTGCGCTGATGGTCCGCGCGCTGGTCCTCATCGGCCCGGACAGCTTCGAGCTCCGGGACCTGCCCCCGCCGCAGGCACGGGACGACAACGCGATCGTGCGGGTCGAGTTGTGCGGCAACTGCGGCACCGACGTCAAGTACGCCTCCGGAAAGCTGGCGGCGCCGATCCCGATGATCCTCGGGCACGAGATCGTCGGGCGGGTCGAGCACATCGGTACCGAGGCGGCGCGTCGATATGGCGTCGCCGTCGGCGACCGCGTCATCGTCGAGAGCAGCATCCCGTGCTGGTCGTGCGCCGCATGCCGCTCCGGCGCGTACCGCATGTGCCCGACCAAGGGCGGCTACGGCACGCGATCCGGGCTGGCCGACGGCTCGGGGCTGTGGGGCGGGCTCGCGGAGGTCATCGAAGTCGCGCCCGGATCGATCGTCCACCACGTGCCTGAGGCGGTCTCTCCCGAGGCGGCGATCGGGATGGAGCTCCTCGCGAACGGGTACCAGTGGCTGATCCGCAAGGGCGGCCTGCAGCCCGGGCAACGCGTCCTGATCCAGGGCTGCGGGCCGCAGGGGCTCGCCGCGTCGCTCGTGGCGAGGCGCCTCGGCGCCACGGGGATCACCATGACCGGTCTGGCGAGTGACGAGGCACGCCTCGCGTTCGCGGCGGCGGCCGGGATCCGGACGGTCGTGATCGATCCCGAGGCCGACCGAGACAAGCAGCTCGACGCAAGCGGCGGCGACTACGACGTCGTCCTCGACGTGACCGGCGACCCGCGTGCCGTCGCGACTGCCGCGGACCACCTCCGACCGCAGGGGACATTGGTCCTGGCGAGCATCGTCGGCCGCGGCGTCGACGTGCCGTTCCGGACCGATGACCTTGCATATCGCGAGATCCGCGTCCAGGGCGTCCTCTCGAAGGATGAGGCCTCGGTCCTCGCAGCTCGGAGCATGGTAGAGACCGATGTCGACCTCCGCGGCCGCCTCGAACGCCTGATCACGCATGTGTTCCCGCTCGAGGGCGGCGCCTCGGCGATCAACGCCCGAAGCGCCGGTCTGCCCGGGTTCGTCAAGGCCGCCGTCCGTCCGAACGCGGCCGATGCAGCCAACGCGAAGACCGCCGCATGATGCCGACCGTCCTCGTCACCGGCGGCCACGGGACGATGGGCCCGTGGGTCGTTCGTGCCCTGCACGGGCGCGGCGCTCGTGTGATCGTCCTCGATCTGCTCGACCGGCCGAGGTCACCGCTCGCCGAGGAGTCGGCCGTGCCGGACGGCGCGATCGCGGGTGACATCCGCGACGTCGCGCTCATCTCGGGCGTGCTTCGGCAACACCGGATCACCCACGTCGTCCATCTCGCGGCGATCGTCGGCGAGGACTGTGAGCGCGATCCCGTCACCGCGCTCGAGGTCAACACGATCGCCACCGCGCGGCTGATCGAGGCAGCCGAGGCAGCCGGCGTGGTCCGCCTGGTCGCGAACAGCACCAAGGGTGCCCTCGGCCCGCTGCCGGAGCGGTACCTGCACCCGACCTATGCACCGGTGCCGATCGACCATCCGCCGAGCCCGCGGCAGATCTACGAGGTCTCGAAGCTTGGCGTGGAGCGCCTCGTCGTGGCGGCGCGTTCGCGTGGGCTGTCCTCGACGACACTCCGGTTCACGACCACGTGGGGACCTGGCAAGGGCGCCGCGACGCATGCCGGCCTCAGCTTCCACTCCGATCTCGTGGCGGCGGCGATGGCCGGTGGCGAGGTCAAGGCTGATATCCACCCCGATCAGGGGTTCGACCTCGTCTACTACGCAGATGTCG
>DATHTG010000424.1:0-3623 GCA_035463515.1 Candidatus Limnocylindrales bacterium | reverse complement strand
ATCGGGATCAACGGATCCGGCGGGCCGACGTGCATGACCCGCCCGATCCTGCGCGGTTGACGTCCCCCGTGGCCGACGCGAGCGTCGCTGACATCGACCGTGGCTGACATCGACCTCGACCGGCTCGTCGACGACCTGCAGACGCTGGTCCGGATCAGGAGCATCACGGGTTCCGAGGAGAACGTCGCCGACTGGGCGGCCGGAGCACTCCTGGATGCCGGGCTCGCGGTGGAGGTGATCCGGCCCGACCTCCCCGGTCTTCGCGCCGACCCGGCGTGGCCTGGGGAGGAGATGGACCGCGTGACGCTGCCGATCATCGTCGGCCGCGCCGGCGAGGCTGGTGGCCGCCGGATGATCCTGTCCGGACACCTCGACGTCGTGCCGCCCGGCGATCCCGCGACCTGGACGGTGGACCCGTGGGGCGGCGACATCGTCGATGGCCGGCTCTATGGTCGCGGCTCATGCGACATGAAGGGCGGGGTGGCGGCGATCCTCGCGGCGGTTCGCCTGCTGGCGGCGACCGGGGAGCTGCGGCGGCTCAATGGCGAGCTGCTGGTCGTCCTCGTGCCGTCCGAGGAGGACGGCGGACAGGGCACGCTCGGCGCGATCCGTGCCGGCAACGTGGGCGACCTCGCGATCATCACGGAGCCGTCGCGACTCGACATCGTCGTGGCGCACGCGGGGGCCATCACGTTCCAGCTCACCGTCCCGGGCAAGGCGGCCCACGCGTCGCAACGCCGGGAAGGTGTTTCGGCGCTCGACAAGCTCTTCGTCCTGGTGCGCGCGCTGGAGGCGGACGAGTCAGCGCGGAACGGATCCGAGACGGATCCGCTGATGACCGCGCTCGGTCTGCCCTATCCGACGATCATCGGCATCGTCGAGGGCGGTGACTGGGCGTCGACGGTGTTGGACCGCGTGGTGGCCTACGGTCGATATGGCGTGCGACTTGGCCAGACCCCCGCCGAGGCCGAGGAGGACTTGCGCCTTGCGATCGCCGATGCCTGCGAGGCGGACGAGTTCCTGCGTGACCACCCCGCGACCGTCGAGATCACCGGCGGTCGGTTCGGCTCCGCTCGGGTCGCGTCCGACCATCCGCTGCCGCAGGGGCTCGCGGGGGTCGTCGAGCGAGTCTCCGGCCGGCGCCCCGAGCTCCTGGGCGAGCCGTACGGCGCGGACATGCAGATGTTCGTCAATCACGGCGAGACCCCGTGCGTGATCTTCGGCCCGGGCGATGTCCGTGTGGCGCACAGCGCAGACGAGCACGTGCCACTCGACGAGGTCGAGACGTGCGCGCGAGTCCTCGCCGAGTGGGTGCGGACCGAGATCGGGAGCGGATAGCCGAGGATGTCACCCTTGGGTCCTGCCCAGGCGCTCGGACGCTCGGGACTTGATCGACCCGGATGACCGACCGAGCGGGCTACCCGACGACCGCGGACCGTCGAGCTGCGACGAGCAGCATCGGGACCACGACGAGGCCGGCGCCCATCAGTCCGAGGATCGCGTAGCCGGCGTACGCCAGCACGAAGCCCGACCCGAGGCTGGCGACCGCCGCCGAGCTCCAGATGAGCGTGTCCGTCAGACCCTGGATCCGCGTCCGCTCGGACAGTGACAGCCCGTGGGTCAACAGGGCCGAACCCGCCACGTACCCGAGGTTCCAGCCGTAGCCCAGCAGGAAGAGCGCCACGAAGAGCACGGCGCCGCCGGACGGCGGGGCGATCGCCGCGAGGACCGACGCGAGCGCCACGACCGCCAGTCCCGCCAGGATCACCGGCACGCTCCCGAACCGGTCTGTCAACCGGCCCGAGATCGGCGACAACCCGAACATCCCGAAGGTGTGACCGCTGATGACGATGCCGACGGCGGCGAGGTCGTGTCCGTGCTCGGCCATGTGGAGCGGGGTCATCGTCATGATCAGGACCATCACGAACTGACCGGCGACGAGCGCGACCATCGCCACCGGCACGCTCGGCCGATCGAGGACGCTGGCGAGCGACACGGCCACGGACCGGTCGGCGCCATCGTCGTGCCGCGAGGACGCGTCGGCCAGCTCGTACGGATCGGGCCGAAGCAAGGCGAACGACAGGAGCGCCGCGGCACCGACGAAGACGATCGGGACGAGATACGGCCCGGCGAGCTCCGGCAGACCCAGGGCGAGCGCCACACGGCCGGCCGGAGCCGCGAGGTTGGGCCCGGCGACCGCACCGATCGTCGCGCCCCACACGACCAGGCCGATCGCGGATGCGCGACGGTCCGGCGTCGCAAGGTCGGCCGCGACATAGCGCGACAGCTGGTTCGACGAGTTGCCGAACCCGATGAGCACGGTGCCGACCAGCAGGATCGGTAGCGACGATGTGATGACCGCGACCGTCGCGATGAGCGCACCGATGACGCTCACGACGTAGCCAGCGGCCAGGCCGACGCGCCGGCCCCGGCGGACCATCAGCCACGACAGCGAGGATGCGCCGGCCGCAGCGCCGAGGACGACCGTGGCCGTCGGGGCACCGCTCAGCGCCGTCGTGCCGCCGGCGATATGGGTCGCGACGATGGTCGCAACCGTCACGGCCGCGATGTGCCCGGTGCTGCCGAGCGCGACGCCGGCGACCAACGAGCCCACCGTCCGCCGGCGCAAGCGCTCGAGCTCGGCGGGCGGGAATGATCGGCGGTCGGCCATGACAGCCGATGGTACGGGAGGGGCCGTCAGACGAGGTCGAGGGTAAGGATCTCGAACTCCGGCCGTGGGCTATCCGGTGCCGGCGGCGCGGGCAGTCCGTCCACGTCGCCGCCGGTCGCCAGTTCGACGAACCGGCAGAACGCGTTCGCGAGGCGCATCTGCGCGGGTGTCCTGGCACGGACTCGCCATAGGTCGGCCGATCCGACGACGACCGCCACGCAGCGTGCCCGGGACGTCGCCACGTTCAGCCGATTGCGGCTGTACAGGAAATCCATCCCGCGCGGCGCGAGCTCCGGCGACGACGTCGTGAGCGAGTAGATGCTGATCGGGGCCTCCTGGCCCTGGAACTTGTCGACCGTCCCGACCCTCGCCTCCGGCGGCAGCAAGCGCTGGATCGCGCCGACCTGTGCGTTGTATGGCGCGACGATCAGGACATCCCGCCACTCGAGTGGTCGCGAGACGCCCTTCGCATCGGTCCACGATCCGCCGACGATCGACCGCGCGAGATCGGCGACGGCTCGCGCCTCGTCCGGTGATTCGTTGTCGGCACCGACGGTCTCGACGGGCTCGAGTCGCGGGCCCACGCCGTCGACCAGCGGTACCCGGCTCCGGACGCGCTGCGCGAGCAGATGCGGCTCGGGCTCGAGGCGGTCGTCGTAGAAGACCTCCGAGGTGAACGCGCACAGGACGGGGTGGAGGCGCCAGGTCCGCTCGAGGAACAACCCACGATCGGGCGCGATGGTCGCCGCGCCATCCAGGACATGCGCGAGAGCCGACCGCTCCGCCCCGGGCGGGTGCGTGCCACGTTGTGGCTGGTCGAGCTGCTGCGGATCGCCGAGGAGCACGATGCTGTCGGTCGCCGCGGCCATGGCGGCGACGTTCGCGAGCGACATCTGACCTGCCTCATCGACGAACAGCACGTCGAGCGCGCCCGCCAGTCGCTCGGTCGCCC
>DATHTG010000423.1:0-5285 GCA_035463515.1 Candidatus Limnocylindrales bacterium | reverse complement strand
GCTTGGTCGTAGGTTCGAATCCTACCGCCGGAGCCATCTCTCCTTGGCCGTCCCTCCGTGCCGACGACACTCGATCCGGCGATGGACGATCGGGCGTCCGTCATCTGCGATGCGCTCGCGGTCGCGCATTTCGACGCGGAGGGCCGCGAGCTGGGCTATCGGTTCATCGTCGTGCGCGATATGGATGGCGGCAACCTGACCGCCTGTTCTGTCGACTAGCGGCGAGTCGAGCCCGGAGGGACCGGGGCTCATCGTCGTGATCGCTGCTTCCGTCGAGCAGCCCGATCCGTCGCATCCGCGTCCGTTCGCCCACCTCGCGCCGGCGTGACGAAACGTCATGACGCGGGCGCCCTCCCGGTGGATGGTTCGGGTTGTCGTCGACCGGGCGAGGGTCCAAGCCCGGGCCGGCTGGAGGTGAGCGATGCTCGGGATCGCCGTCAGGCTCGAGGAGTGGCGCTGTGCCGAGCGCCGGCGCGACGCGCTACCGCGTGGCAGCCCCGCATGGACCGCCGCGGATGAAGACGTGCGTCGCGCACGGTCCGCCTACCGAGGCGAAGCATCGCAGGCTGAGGCGTACTACGCAGAGGTGGAATTCGCCCGTCGTGATCGCTTCTTCGCGCGTTGGCGGGCGCGCGTTGACCGCTCGACCGCGATCGACAGATGACCCGCGGCGGGGGCGCGGCTCGAGTCGGGCGGCCCGCTTACGACCTATCGTCGGAGGACGTCGTTCCGGTCGCGGGTGCCATTCTTCAGCGAATCCCGGCGTAAGATAGGGGCGTGGCGTCATCGTCAGCACCAAGACGGGTTCGGAAGCGAGTCGACACACACTCCAGCAGCCCGCGTCGTGCATTGGTGCTCCACGATAGATCCCTCCTCGTCGACCTGATCGAACTGACGCTGAATCACGGCCTGTTCGTCGTCAAGGCGGCGCGTGACCTGACCGAAGCCGAGGCCATCCTGGAAGCGTGGCGCCCGCAGATCGGCGTCGTCGACATGGAGAACGACGGCACTACCAACCTGCTGGAACAGCTCGATGACGCACAGGCCCTGACTGGCGGCGTGATGCCGGTGCTCGGCCTCACCAGGCGTGGCGATCTCCAGACCAAGCTCAGGGCCTTCGATCTCGGGGTCGACGACATCCTCACCGTGCCCTTCTCGCCCGAGGAGCTGTTGGCGCGATGCGTCGTCCTCGCGCGTCGCGCCACCGGGACGGATCGACCGATCATGCCGACCATCACGATCGGCGAGATCGAGATCGATATCGTGCATCGCCTCGTCCGCGCTGGAACCTCCGTCGTTCACCTGAGCGGGATCGAGCAGAGCCTGCTGTACCTGCTCGCCAGCCGCGGCGGACGTGTCCTCACACGCGACGAGATCCTCGACGCGATCTGGGGGACCGACTTCGTCGCCGAGAGCAACATCGTCGACCGGCACATCCGCACGCTGCGCATCAAGCTCCAGAACGACTACCGGCACCCGCGCTTCATCGCGACGGTCCCGGGTCAGGGCTACCGGTTCATCCCGACCTTCTCCAACGCCGGCTGGGACGCGAGTGGCGTCGCCGAGCCTGCGACGGGACGTGATTGACACGCTAAACAGCTCTTGACGCCGGCTGACTCGCGGCGCACCGTGAAGTCCTAGGCCAGCGTCACGCGCGCTCCAAGACAGCACACCTCCTGCCGGCACCCTGACGTCTGATCCTCCGTGAGAGGAGTCGAACGATGGGACAGCCGATGCTGATCTCCCCCGTACACGTCGCGGTGATCGACGCACCCCAGGTCTCGGTCTGGGTCGAACGTGCCAAGAACTACGCGGCCCAGGCTGTCGCGAACGCAGAGCGAGCACACCAGCGCGCGATCGAGACACGACTCGACAGGCCGTCTCGAACGTGGACCGCTGGCGAGGTCGTCCGCTCGTACGACGCCACGGCCGACGGCGAGCGGCGCTACCGGGAGGAGGCTGACGTCCTCACGCTGCACGGGTAGGAGGGCTGGTTGGAGACAAGGCGCGTCGGAGACCCGGTCGGCGGCCGGATCCTGCTGGCGCGACAACCCCGCGTATCCGATCAAGGCGGAGGTCGAGACTCGGGAAGCCGGACGGTGACCTGGACCAAGGCGGCGACGACGTGATCCCGGTCGGCATCGACGAGGAACGGGCACGACGTGGCCCGGGATCCACTCGCCAGCCACGCTCCGACGCACCGAGCAGCAACAGCGATGTCGAGCGCCACGGGCAGGCGGGCGGGCACGATCGCTCGCGTCCGATATGCGCAGTCTTTGCGGATGCGACCGATGGGTATTCGGCCGTGGGCAGATTGCGGGCGTCGGGCTTCCGGATCGACCTCGCGGGGTCGATCGACGGTGACCTGATCGTGACCATCGAGGCGGGCCGCGCCCGGTTGGACGAGCTTGCCGCCCTGATCGCGGCCCATCAAGGGCGGATCGCGCCAGAACGGCAGTCTGCCCACTAGGCGGGAGACGCCGACGAAACGTCACGCCTGCTAGGCTCGGCCGATGGCGTCCCGGACGGCCGATAGCGCACGGGGTGCGCTCAGCCCATCGATCGGCAAGACCGACACGGTCGACGCGTGGTGGCGCGCCGCCAACTACCTGGCGGTCGGGCAGATCTACCTGCTCGACAACCCGCTCCTTCGCGAGCCCCTGAAACCAGAGCACATCAAGCCGAGGCTGCTCGGGCACTGGGGCACGACACCCGGGCTCAACTTCATCCACGCCCACGTCAACCGCGTGATCCGCGAGCGCGATATCGAGGCGATGACGATCGTCGGGCCCGGTCACGGCGGTCCCGCGGCCGTCGCCAACGCGTGGCTCGAAGGCACGTGGTCGGAGGTCTACTCGAACACCTCACAGGACGAGGACGGGATGCGGCAGCTGTTCCGCATGTTCTCGTTCCCGGGTGGCATCGGCAGTCACGTCACCCCGGAAGTCCCGGGCTCCATCCACGAAGGTGGCGAGCTCGGCTACGCGCTCGTTCACGCGTACGGCGCCGCCTTCGACAACCCTGACCTCGTCGTGTTCTGCCCGGTCGGCGATGGCGAAGCGGAGACGGGGCCACTTGCGGCGAGCTGGCACTCGAACAAGTTCCTGAACCCCGTCCGCGATGGTGCCGTCGTGCCGATCCTTCACCTGAACGGATACAAGATCGCCAATCCCACGCTGCTCGCCAGGATCCCGGAAGCGGAGCTCACGGCGCTCCTCGAGGGCTACGGGTATCGCGTCTGGGTCGTCGCCGGCGACGACCCCGCGGCCATGCACGAGCTGATGGCGGCCACCATCGATGACGTCGTCACCGAGATCGAGCGGATCCGGACCGACGCGCGGACCCGAGGCAGCGCGCAGGCGGTGGCGCGTCCACGGTGGCCGATGATCGTCCTCCGCTCGCCCAAGGGCTGGACCGGTCCCAAGGAGGTCGACGGCCTCCCGACGGAGGGCACCTGGCGTTCGCACCAGGTACCGATGGCCGACGTCCGCGAGAACGCCGAGCACCTTGCCCTCCTCGAATCGTGGATGCGCAGCTATCGGCCCGAAGACCTTTTCGACGACGACGGCCGCCCCATGCCGGACGTTTTGGCGAATTCCCCGAAGGGCGATCGGCGGATGTCGGCGAGCCCGCACGCCAACGGCGGCGTCGTGCTCCGGGACCTGTCGCTCCCGGATTTCCGTGACTATGCCGTCGAGGTCACCTCACCGGGTGTCGATGTCGCAGAGGCGACGAAGGTCCTCGGCGGGTTCCTTCGCGACGTCATCCGCGAGAACCCGTCGAACTTCCGGCTTATGGGGCCGGATGAGACGGCATCGAACCGGCTGGGCGCGGTGTTCGAGGCGACCGACCGCGTCTGGATGGCCGAGACGCTCCCGACGGACGAGGATCTCGGCCCGGACGGGCGCGTCATGGAAGTGCTCTCGGAGCACCTCTGCCAAGGCTGGCTGGAGGGCTATCTACTGACCGGCCGTCATGGGCTGTTCACGTGCTACGAGGCCTTCACCCACATCGTCGACTCGATGTTCAACCAGCACGCGAAATGGCTCAAGATCAGCGCCGAGATCCCGTGGCGGCGCCCGATCGCCTCGCTCAACTACCTGCTCACGAGCCATGTCTGGCGTCAGGACCACAACGGGTTCAGCCACCAGGACCCGGGCTTCATCGATGTGGTCGTGAACAAGAAGGCGGAGGTCGTGCGGGTGTACCTGCCACCCGACGCGAACACGCTGCTATCCGTCGGTGACCACTGCCTGCGGACCCGCGACTACGTGAACGTGATCATCGCGGGCAAGCAGCCGGCCCTCACATATCTCTCTATGGACGAGGCCGTGCTCCACGCGACCCGCGGGATCGGCATCTGGGACTGGGCGAGCACGGGCGACGGGGAACCCGATGTCGTCCTGGCGTGTGCGGGGGACATCCCGACCCTCGAGGCGCTGGCCGCCGCCGACCTCCTCCGCCGGCACCTGCCCGACGTCAGTGTCCGATTCATCAACATCATCGACCTGATGCGGCTCCAGCCCGCCTCAGAGCATCCGCACGGGATGCCGGACCGCGACTTCGACGCGCTGTTCACGACCGACAAGCCGATCATCCTCGCGTTCCACGGCTACCCGTGGCTCATCCATCGATTGGCCTATCGCCGAACGAATCACCCGAACCTCCACGTGCGTGGGTACAAGGAGGAGGGCACCGTCACGACGCCGTTCGACATGGTCCTGCGCAACGACCTCGATCGGTTCCACCTGGTGATGGATGTGATCGACCGGGTGCCGGGGCTGGGCGTGCGCGCGGCTGACATCCGGCAGGACATGGTCGATCAACGCCTTCGCGCGCAGGCATACGCGAGGGAATACGGCGAGGACCCGCCGGAGATCCGCGACTGGATCTGGCCGCACTAGGATGCCGGTCAGGCGCCTGCGGGTGCTCGTCCTCAATCCCGGATCGGTCACGCTCAAGGCGACGCTGCTCGACCATCCGGAACCCGAGCCGCGGTTCGATCGGACGATCGAGTGGGGCGCGGACCGGCCGGCCGGGATCCGCGATGTCCTCCGGTCGCTCGAGGACGGCGGGTTCCCGACCGCGTCGGTCGACGCCGTCGGCTATCGGGTCGTCCACGGCGGCGAGCAGTTCACGTCGCCGGTGATCGTCGACGCGTCGGTGGTCGAGGCGATCGAGTCGCTCGAGGACCTGGCGCCGCTCCACAACCCGCCAGCGACGGACACGATCCGAGCGACATCGCAGGCGCTGCCCGAGGCGACGCACGTCGCGGCGTTCGATAC
>DATHTG010000422.1:0-4048 GCA_035463515.1 Candidatus Limnocylindrales bacterium | reverse complement strand
GTTGTTCATCACGACGTTCATGTCGGTCTCGGCGGAGGAGTCCTCGACGTAGTCCAGGTCGACGACCGGCACGCCGTTCACGATGCCCACCGACACCGCGGCCACCTGGCCGTGCAGCGGGCTCGAGCCGATCGCACGCCGGCGCACGAGCGCCTCCATGGCGTCGGCGAGCGCGACGTAGGCGCCGCAGATGGCGGCCGTGCGGGTGCCGCCGTCGGCCTGCAGCACGTCGCAGTCGAGGGTCACGACCTGCTCGCCCATGGCGACGAGGTCGGTCACCGCCCGCAGCGACCGGCCGATGAGCCGCTGGATCTCGTGCGTCCGACCGCCGAGGCGGCCCTTGACCGACTCCCGGTCGGTCCGCTCGGCCGTCGCGCGGGGCAGCATCGCGTACTCCGCCGTCACCCACCCGGTGCCCTTGCCGCGCAGGTGCGGCGGAACGCGGTCGACGATCGTCGCCGCACACAGCACGTCCGTGTCGCCCACGCGGAGGCGGCACGAGCCCTCGGCCCACTTCTGGACGCCCAGCTGGAAGCTGATCGGGCGAAGGTCGCGGGGGCCGCGGCCGTCCGCACGGGTCGTGGGTCGATTGCCGATCGTCATGTGGTGATCCTCTCCTCCTGTGTCGCCGTCCGCTCCTCGGCCTTTGCCGAATCCCACAAGTCATCGAGAGCCGCGAAATCCAGGTCGCGCAGCGCGACGCCTCGAGATGCGGCCATCGCCTCCACCCGACCGAACCGCCGACGGAACTTGGCGTTCGCCGCCCGAAGGGCCGCTTCCGCCTCGACCCCGCGCTTCCGCGCGACGTTGACGAGCACGAACAGGAGGTCACCGAGCTCCTCCGCCCACGCCCCGGGTGCGGCGCCGTCCAACGCGGCCTCGCGCAGCTCCTCGGTCTCCTCGACCACCTTGTCGAGCACGCCGTCGATCGACGGCCAGTCGTAGCCGATGTTCGCCGCTCGCTCCTGCATCTCCTGGCTCGCGGCCAGCGCCGGTAACGATCCGGAGATCCCATCGAGCGCGCCTTTCGGCGCGCCGGCTGCGCCGTCGGCCTCGCCTTCACGCTCGGCGGCCTTGATCCGCTCCCACTGGCGGTTGACGTCGGACGCAGTGCGGGCCTCCGCATCGCCGAAGACGTGCGGGTGACGACGGACGATCTTCGAGGCGATCGCGGCCTGGACGTCGGTCAGTTCGAACACGCCCTCCTCCGCTGCCAGCTGCGCATGCAGGACGATCTGGAGCCAGAGGTCGCCGAGCTCGCCGGCCAGCTCCGGGGTCGCGCCCGCCTCCAGCGCGTCGTAGACCTCGTAGGCCTCCTCGAGGAGGTGGTTCCGCAGCGACTCGTGGGTCTGTTCGCGATCCCCCGGGCAGCCGTCGGGGGCTCGCCGCCGATCGCTGATGGCGGGCATCGCCCACGGCCCGGCGATCGCTGCCTCGGGCGCGACGGGCGTGAGGTAAAACGGTGCAGCAAGGTCCGCGTCGGTCAGCGCATCGATCGTCGTCGATGGCGTCGTGCCGAACCGCCCGACCACGTGGTCCCCGGGATATGCACGGGCGAGGACGTCCAGCGCACGCCGGCCGCGCGGGCCGTGGCGGCCGGCCAGCGGCGGGACGTCAGCACCGGCGCTGCCCGGGCCTGGAGCGCCGGCGCGCAGCATGGCCGTCGGCACGACGAGGACGGGGCGCGACGGCTCGATCGGCGTGCCGACGAGTCGTTCGCTGGCGATGACCTGTAGGCCGGCGGCCGGATCGAGGCCGAACCGGAGTCGCGCCTCGGTGACGAGGGCGTCCAGCACCGCTCGGCTAGCCGCCCAGCCCGGCCGCGATCGATTCGTCGCGCGTGATCGTCACCGCTTCCTTCTTCGGTTGGTACCAGTCGGAGAACACGCGCGAGCGGATCTCGTCGAGTTGGCGACCCTCTGGCGCTCGCTCCTCCTCGCTCTTCACGAGGTACAGGTACTGCCCGTCGTCCTTGACGGTCACGATCGACGACGTCTTCCCGACGGCAGCGGCAAACACCGCGTCCGACTTCGCCTTCTCGAGCTGGCCCTTGGCGATCCAGCCGAGATCGCCGCCGCGCGACGCCTCGGGCGCCTCCGAGATGTCGCGAGCCACGTCCGCGAACTCTTCCTGACCCGAATCGATCTTCGTCTTGATCGCCGCGAGGTCGGGCGCGTGGCTCATGACCTGGACCACGTGATAGCCGAACTCGGTCTTGATCGGCGGCAGGAGCTCGCCGTCGGTCGGCTTGGCGTCCAGGATCGGCTTCGAGAACGATTCGACGTAGCTGCTATCGGCGCTCACGTACTGGTCGAGGACGCCGCCACTGCCGTCCGGCCCCAGGGCACTCGTCTCGTCGCTGTCCTCGCGGGCGACCGCGTCGAACTGGCTGACGTCGGCCTTGAGCCGAGCGTAGGCCGCGTCGGCGTCGAGCTTCGCCTGGCCCCACGAGGGGTCGTCATCGGGGATGTCGCCGTTGCTCGCCGCCTCCGGGTCGTCTTTCGGGGAGTAGAGGATGTGGCGGACCTTGACGGCGTCGTCCGGCAGCTCGACCGTCCCCTGGCTGAGGTAGATCTCGGCGATGTCGCGCTGCGGCTGCGGCTTGCTGGCGTCGGCGACGAGCTTGTCCTCGAGCTTGGTCCGGATCACGTCGCCGCGGACGGCCGCCCGATACTTCGCGAGGTCGATGCCGTCGTTGACCAACGTCTCCTGGTATGCGGCGTCGACGGCTTCCGGCGCGATCTCGGTCACGCGACCGATACGGAAGATGCCGTCATCACCTTCGACGACGTCGGTCGGCGTGTTCGCCTGCGCTGCGAACAGCGCCCCGAGGAACGCCTCCTCGGTCTGGGTGTCGTCCTTCGTCAACCAGCCGAGGTCGCCGGCCTGCGGCGCGGTGGCCGCGTCGGTCGACACCGTGCGCGCGACGTCCTCCCAAGCCTTGCCGCCCTTGATGTCCGCAAGCGCCTTGTCGATGGTGCTGCGGGCTGCGGCCTTCTGCTCGGCGGTGGGCTCGCTCGCCCCACTGTCGAGCGCGGGCTCCACCTCGATCTGCCAGGCGTGGCGCGATTCGGGCGTCGTCGCCTCCTCCGCGAGCTTGGCGTCGATGTCCGCATCCGTGACCGAGACACCCTCCTCCGTCGCGAGGCTTCCCTGGATGCGGTTGTCGATGATCTTCTCGAGCGCTGTGGCCAGGACGCCCTGAAGCTCCTGGTCGATGACCTGTGTCTGGGCCTCGGCCTGGGCAGGCGTCAGCTGGCCGGCGACAGCCTGCGTGTTGATCCGCCGCTTGGCGATCTCGAGCCGCCAGCTCTCGATCGTCGCGCGATCGCGCAGCTCGTCCTTCGTGATCGACTGGCCGTTGACGCTGCCGACCGACGCGAGGTGGTCGTTGTAGTAGCTCAACGCGACCGCGATCCCGAGGATCAGCACGGCCGCGAGCACAGCGAGCCCGAAGGCGAGGTTCAGATAGAAGTTGCGGCGGTCGCGGGTGTCCCAGGATGGTCGCTGGAGACGGCGCACGATCGGCCTGGCGCGAAACGTCATTCGGTGTTCGATCCTTGGCGAGTGGCATGGCCCGACGAGGGTCGGTCGTCCTTGGGCGCCCGGTATCGTATCGTACTGGCCGGGTCGGCCCGTTCCCGGGTCCCCGCCCCAGGAGGATGTCCATCAACGGATCCACCCATCTCCGTGGCCGGCGCGTGCTGGTCACCGGCGGCTCTGGGACGATCGGGGCGCGTCTCGTGGAGCACGTGCTCGAGGCGGCACCGGCCGTCGTCCGCGTGTTCGGCCGGGACGAGACCAAGCAGTTCTACCAGCGCCATCGCCACCGGAGCCACGACGTCCGGTTCCTGATCGGGGACATCCGCGATCGCGACCGGCTAATGCGGGCCTGCGAAGGCATCGACGTCGTCTTCCACTGCGCCGCGCTCAAGCACGTCGAGTCCGGTGAGTACAACCCGTTCGAGGCGACACTCACGAACGTCAACGGCACGCAGAACGTGATCGACGCGTGCCTCGCGGCCGGCGTCAGCACGATGATCCTCAC
>DATHTG010000421.1:0-9906 GCA_035463515.1 Candidatus Limnocylindrales bacterium | reverse complement strand
CTCGTCGAGACGATCGATGCCGGCAAGCCGATCAGCGACACCGTCGGTCTCGACATGCCCGAGACCGCGGCGTGCATCCGCTGGCACGCCGAGGCGATCGACAAGCTTTACGGTCAGGTGGCGCCATCGCCGGATGGCGTCGTCGCGACGATCACCCGTGAGCCCGTCGGCGTGGTGGGCGCGGTCGTGCCGTGGAACTACCCGGCCCAGATGGCCGCGTGGAAGCTCGGCCCGGCCCTGGCCACCGGCAACAGCGTGGTGATCAAGCCCGCCTCGACGACGTCGCTCTCGCTGCTCCGGATCGCGGAGCTGGCCGCAGACGCGGGCATCCCGGACGGCGTCCTCAACGTCGTCACCGGACCCGGCGATACGGTCGGCGGGGCGCTCGGGCGTCATCCGGACGTCGACCTGGTGGCCTTCACCGGATCGACCGAAGTCGGCCGACGATTCCTCGCCTGGTCGGCCGAGACGAACCTCAAGCGCGTCCTGCTCGAGCTCGGCGGCAAGAGCCCCCAGATCGTCTTCGGCGACGTGACCGACATGGCGAACGTCGCGTCGAATGCGGCTGTGGCGATCTTCTGGAACATGGGCGAGAACTGCAGTGCCGGGTCGCGGCTCATCGTCCATCGATCGAAGAAGGACGAGCTGCTCGAGGCGCTCCAGGCCGAGCTCGCCGCGTGGCCGGTCGGCGACCCGCTCGATCCGGCGACGAAGATCGGCGCGCTCATCTCGAAGCAGCAGCTCGACCGTGTGCTTGGATATGTCGAGGTCGGTCGGTCGGAGGGTGCGCGGCTCGTCACAGGGGGCGAGCGGATCCTCGAGGAGACCGGCGGGTACTTCGTGCCGCCGACGATCTTCGACGGGGTGCGCAACGACATGCGCATCGCCCAGGAGGAGATCTTCGGGCCCGTGCTGTCGGTGATCGAGTTCGACACCGAGGAGGAGGCGGTCGCGATCGCGAACGACACCTCGTACGGGTTGGCGGCCTCGATCTATACCGATGACCTCAACGTCGCTCACCGGGTCTCGCGCGAGATCCGCGCGGGGACCGTCGGCGTCAACGCGTACGCCGAGGGCGACATGACGACGCCGTTCGGCGGGTACAAGCAGTCGGGCTTCGGTGGCCACGACAAGTCGATCCACGCCCACGACCAGTACACGGAGCTCAAGACGACCTGGATCGTGCTGAAGGGCCGCTGAGCGACGCGTCGGCTTGACCGGCCACGACCCGCGCCCGTAGCATCCCCCGTACAACCGAAGAGCACGTATCAAGAGATGGCTGAGGGACCGGCCCGTTGACGCCACGACAACCTACCGACGCGAGGTCGGCAAGGTGCCAAGTCCGGGGCAGGTTTCCTGCGTGATACGGGTCTCTCCGGAGTCCCAAGGAACGACAAGGGTCTGACCCGTCACCCCGACCGGTCCTGTCGCCGCTCCCGAGCGACCTGGAGACCGACCGTGACCACCGAGACCCTGACCCCGCCGACGACCGCCACCGGAGCGTCCGACGCGCCCGCGGCAAGCCCGACGAGCACGCGGATCACCGGGATGGCATGTCGCAACTGCGGGCTCGCGCAGCCGCTCGCGGTGGCCTACGTCTGTCCGGCCTGCTTCGGCCCACTCGAGGTCACCTACGACTACGAGGTCGTCGCGCGGACCCTCAGTCGCCCTGCGATCTCGTCTCGAGCCCCAGGGATCTGGCGCTACCTCGAGCTTCTTCCGGTCGAAACACCGCCTGCCCGTTCGCTCGCGGTCGGGTCCACCCCCCTGATCGCCGCCGATCGCCTCGGGCCGAGCCTGGGCGTCGAGCGTCTCTGGATCAAGGACGACACCCGTAACCCGTCGCTCTCGTTCAAGGACAGGCCGGCCGCCATCGCTGCGGCGCGTGCTGTCGAATTCGGTCTGCCCGCACTCGCCTGCGCCTCGACCGGCAACCTGGCCGGCGCGACGGCCGCGGCAGCAGCAGCGGTCGGGCTGCCGGCGTACGTCTTCATCCCGGCCGACCTCGAGACGGCGAAGGTCGACCACGCGCTGGCGTACGGGGCCACGGTCGTGCCGATCGACGGCACCTATGACGACGTCAATCGGCTCTGCCTCGAGATCGCCGACGAGACCGGCTGGGGGTTCATCAACATCAACCTGCGACCCTTTTACGCGGAGGGGTCCAAGACGCTCGCCTATGAGATCGCCGAGTCCCTCGGCTGGCGGAGCCCCGACGTGATCGTCGCGCCGATCGCGTCGGGCGCGATGTTCACCCGCGTCGCCCGCGGCTTCGAGGAGCTCGCCGATATCGGCCTCATCCAGCGCCGGCCGATCCGATTCGTCGGCGGCCAGGCGGCCGGGTGCGCGCCGGTCGCGACCGCGTTCGAGGCGGGCACCGACGTCATCGAGCCGGTCCGCGAGCCTGACACGATCGTCCGGTCGTTGGCGATCGGCAATCCGGCCGACGGCCGCTACGCCGTGGAGCTGGCGAGGTCGAGCGGCGGCTCGGTCGAATCGATCCCTGACGCGGTGACGGCGGAGGCGATCCGTGACGTCGCCCGGCTGGAGGGCATCTTCCCGGAGACAGCCGGCGGGGTGACGCTCGGAGCTGCACAAGCTGCCCGCCAGCGAGGTGTCATCCGCGACGGGGATGAGGTCGTCGCGCTGCTGACCGGCAACGGGCTCAAAACGCCCGATGCCCGGACACTCGGGCAGGCCGAGAACGTCGGCCTGGCGCCGGTCATCCGGCCGAGCCTTTCTGCGTTCGAGTCCTGGCTCGAGACGCACTCATGAGTACCGTCCGCATCCCGCCCACGCTCCGTACCGCCACCGGCGGGCAGAAGCTGGTCACCGTTCCGGGCGGCACCGTCCGGGACGTGATCCGCGGGCTCGTCACGGCTCACCCCGGGCTCGAGGCCCAGCTCCTCACCCAGGACGGCGACCTGAACCGGTTCGTCAACGCGTTCCTCAACGACACCGACGTCCGTCATCTCCAAGCGCTCGAGACACCGGTCGGTGAGAGCGACACCCTCGTCCTCCTGCCGGCGATGGCTGGCGGCTGACCGTTCGGGAGCGTCGACGTCACGGAGTAGGCTGGCGGGGATGTCGACCGATCGGCCGTCGCCCGCGGGCGACGATGCCTACTGGCGCGAGTTCCTGACCCGCGGTGACGCCAGTGAGACGAAGTTCCGCCGCGTCTTCCGGATGCTTCCGCGCGGACCCCGCTGCAAGCTCTGCGCGGCGCCCTTCGCCGGTGCCGGCGCGCCGTTCATGCGCCTCATCAACAAGCGGCCTGCCCTCAAGAATCCGGCCGTCTGCAACACGTGCATGGACACCATGGAGAAGCATCGTGGCGGCGCGGAGATCGACGGGAGCTACCTGTTCGCCGACATCCGGGGCTCGACGGCGCTCGCCGAGCGTCTGACGCCCGTGGAGTTCCGCGCGCTCATCGATCGGTTCTACGTGACCGCGAGCGAGGCCGTCTTCGACCAGGACGGCGGGGTCGACAAATTCGTCGGGGACGAGATCGTCGCGTTCTTCTTCCCGGTCCTGTCCGGTCCACGGCACGCTGCGCAGTCCGTGGCGGCGGCGCTGGCGATCCTGCGCGCGACCGGGCACGCGGATCGAGGCGGTCCTTGGGTGCCTGTCGGCATCGGCGTCTCGAGCGGGACGGCCTGGGTCGGCGCGGTCGGTGATGAGAAGCGGCTCGACCTGACCGCACTCGGGGACGTCGTCAACGTCGCCGCGCGCCTCGGAGGCGCGGCCAAGGCGGGCGAGGTGCTCGTGACCGTCGAGGCCGCACTGGCCGCCGGGCTCGATGCGGGGCTCGAGCGCCGAAGCATCGACCTCAAGGGCAAGTCGACCCCGACGGAGGTCGTTTCCCTGACCGTCGACCCGGTCGCGGCCGCCCCGACCTAGCCGGGATCGAGCGCCTGGCGCAGGTCGGCGATCAGGTCGTCGACGCCTTCGATCCCGACGGACAGGCGGATGAGTGCCGGGTCCACGGCGAGTGCCGTCTCGGAGACTGACATGTGGGTCATCACCGCTGGGACCTCGATCAGCGACTCGACGCCGCCCAGCGACTCTGCGAGCGTGAACAGCTGCGTCGCCTCGGCGATCGCGATGGCTCGGTCAGCAGCGGATACCGACCCTCGATCGCCCGGGAGGAATGACACCATCCCCCCGAAGCCCGGATAGCGGACCTCGTCGACATCCTGACGTGAGCGCAGGAACTCGACGACTGCGCGGGCATTCGCCTGATGGCGCTCGACTCGCAGGTGAAGGGTCCGGAGGCCGCGCAGGACGAGGAAGCAGTCGAGCGGGCCCGGGATGCCGCCCATCGCGTTCTGGAGGAAGCGGAGCCGCTCGGCGACGTCGTCGTCTGACGTGACGGCCACGCCGAGCACGACGTCCGAGTGCCCGGCGAGGTACTTGGTGGCCGAGTGGAACACGATGTCGGCGCCCATCGTGAGCGGGCGCTGGATCGCCGGTGAGGCGAAGGTGTTGTCGACGACGATCAGCGGTCGGCGGCCGCCCTCCGACCCTCGCCGGTCCACGGTCGCGGCGACCTCCGCGATGTCGACCGTCTTCAGGAGCGGGTTCGTCGGCGACTCGAACCAGACCAGCCGCGTCCGCTCCGAGAGCGCCTCCCACAGCGCGTCCATGCCGGACGTCAGGTCGATGAACGTCGACTCGACGTTGCCGCCCGGCAGCCGCACCTTCTGGAGATACCGGTACGTGCCGCCGTACACGTCGTCGCCGACGACGATCTCCTCGCCGGGCTCGGCGAGTTGGGCGATGGCGGCCGTTGCCGCGGACCCCGACGCGAAGGCGAAGCCGTGTCGGCCGCCTTCGAGCGCCGCGACCGCCCGCTCCAGTCGTTCACGTGTCGGGTTCTGGGAACGGGCGTACTCGTAGCCTCGGCGCGGCTTGCCGACGGCGTCCTGCTCGTACGTGGACGTCTGGTAGATCGGCGGCGCGACGGCACCCGTGAGCTCATCAGGTTCCGCGCCGGCGTGGACGGCCAGCGTCTCGAAGGACAGCTCGCCATGGTCATGGCGGTGGTCGCGCGACATGGCGCGATGATGGCACCGCGCGCCGACTACCTGCTCGGTCTCCAGTCGTTACTCTCGAAGACGAGCTCCTCACCGTCGTAGTCGTCCATCTGCGACCCGGTCTGCACGAAGCCGAATTTCGCGAGGACTGCCTGCGATGCAAGGTTGTCGGGCGAGGTCGAGGCCCGGAACCGGCGGATACCGCGGTCCCGATACGCCCACTCGAGCATCGCGCGGACGACCTCCGTGGCGACGCCCTGGCGGCGGAACTCCGGCTCGACGCGGTAGCCGACCTCGACCTGGCCCGTCTCGTCGGGTGGCGAGTGGAAGCCGATGGAGCCGATGATCCGGCGGCCGGCGCGCGGGTCGTGGAGCACGATCGCACGACCGAGCCAGGGCTGCCAGGTCTGATCCGCGGTCAGGTCAGCGATGCGGAACTCGAGGAAGTGCTCGAGGTCGTCGGGCATGTGGGTCGGCACCTTGGCCCCGATGAGGTGCTCCGCCGCCGCAAGGTCTCGTCGCCGGAGTGCCTCCATGAATGGCAGCGTCATCGAGACGAGCTCGAATCGCGGCGTGGTGATCGACGGCACGGCAGGCACCGGGGCATCTTCCCACCGTGGACCGGCCGAAGAACGTGATACAGTGAGCGCGCACGTTTTGGACCTCGAGGAACCGATGGATACGCCGGCCGTCACGCCAGTCACCCAGATCTCGCCGCGTGAGCGGCTGCTCGCCTGGAAGGAGATCCTCGAGACGGCGAACCCGCCCGTGTCGCGCCCGCTCGACACCGTCGGGAAGTGGCTCGTCATCACGCGGGCCGCCGTGTTCCCGATGACGATCTGGTCCGGCTTGATCGGCGGCTTGCTCGCCGTCGAAGCGAACCGGGTCGCCGGCGGTGCGGCGGTCGACTGGGGCCTATTCCTGCTCGCCGTCGCCGGCTTGGTCCTCGCGCATGCGGCGAACAACATGATCAACGACTACTTCGACACCGCGGGTGGCGTCGACACCGAGGGCTACGTCCGCGCGCTGTACGCGCCGCATCCGATCCTGTCGGGCTGGGTGACGAAGCGCCAGCTCGAGATCGCGATCCTCATCGTCAATGCGATCGGGGCGGCGATCATGCTGGCCCTGGCGGCGGTGCGCGGCCCGCTGATCATCGCCTTCGCGCTGGCCGGGTTGTTCGTCTCGGTGTTCTATGTGGCGCCGCCCATCCGCCTCAAGCACCACGGTCTGGGCGAGCCCGGCGTGTTCCTCGTGTGGGGCCCCCTGATGGTCGGCGGGACGTTCCTCGCTGCGACCGGGACGGTACAGCCATGGGTGCTGCTCGTGTCCGTACCGTATGCGCTGCTCGTGACGTCGGTCCTGTTCGGCAAGCACATCGACAAGATCGACGCGGATCGCGCCCTCGGGGTGCGGACGCTGCCGGTGATCCTCGGCGAGGCGCGGGCACGGGTGGTCGGGCAGTGGCTGATGATCCTCTTCTACCCGTTGACGTTCGTGGCCGTGCTCGCGGGCTGGGTCGGGCCGTGGGTCCTGCTCGTCGTGCTCGGCATCCCACGGCTGCTCGCCGTCCTCGCGATCTTCCGCGATCCGAAGCCGTCCGGGCCGCCACCGGGTCGAGAGCAGGGCTGGCCCCTGTGGTTCGTCGGCGCCGCCTTCGTCCATACCCGACGAGCGGGCGGTCTGCTGACCCTCGGACTCCTGTTGAACGCCCTGCTCCCGATCAAGGTGCCGCTGCCCTGGCTGTAGGCCTGGGCACGGCAGGCGCAGACGGGACGCCCACACCCGGCATCACGTGGTACGCAGCCACGCCCATCGCCGGCTGACAGCAGCCGACACCGTATGGCGCGTCAACCAGAAGCGGCGGGGTGGTGTGCCAGGTACTCCAGGAGGTCGAGCTTGGTCGCGATGCCGACCGGACGCCCACCGCGCACGACGACGAGCGCCGTGGCAGCATCGCTGAGGATCGCGAACGCTTCGTCGAGGGTCGCGCCGGCGTCGACCAGCGGGAGCGGCTGATCCATCACCTCCCCCACCGTGCGGTCGACGACCGACGGATCCCGATATGCCCGGTCGAGCAGTCCCTTCTCGCTGATCGCTCCCACCAGCCCGGCGACCTCGTCGCCGTCCGGCCGCTCCGAGACGGGGAGCTGGCTCACGCCGTATGCCTGGAGCCGCTCGATCGCATCGCCGACCCGCTCCGTCGTGCGCGCGACGATGACCGTCGGGCGATCCGGGACGTGGTGTCGGTCGGCGAGCAGGACGTCGATCCGTGTCGACGAGCCCGTCGTCGGTAGCAGCCCGTTGTTGCGCATCCACTCGTCGTTGTAGAGCTTCGACAGATAGTTCCGACCAGTGTCCGGGAGGAGCACGACGACGACCGCGTCGCGTCCATCCTCGGACGCACTCAGGTCGCGGACCACCTCGCGTGCGGCGACCATCGCTGTCCCGGCGGACCCGCCCGACAGGATGCCCTCCTCGCGCGTGATGCGGCGCGCCATCGCGAAGGCGTCGCGGTCGCTGACGCGGACCCAGCGATCGATCACGGCGGCGTCGTACGTGCCCGGGAGGAAGTCCTCGCCGATTCCCTCCGTCAGATACGGCCGTGCCGTGTCACCGGAGAGCACCGACCCCTCCGGATCGGCGCCGACGATCTGGATCGCCGGGTTGCGCTCCTTGAGCACGTGCCCGACACCCGAGATCGTGCCGCCGGTGCCGACGCTCGCCACGAAATGCGTCAGCCGGCCTTCGGTCTGCTCCCACAGCTCCGGACCGGTCGTCCCCTCGTGGGCGCCCGGGTTCTCCATGTTCCAGTACTGGTCCGGCTTGAACGCGCCCGGGATGTCGCGGGCGAGTCGAGCGGCGACGCTGTAGTACGACTCCGGCGACTCCGGTGGCACGTTGGTCGGGCACAGGACGACCGCGGCGCCGTACGCACGGAGCAGCGACTGCTTCTCGACCGACTGCTTGTCGGCCATGACGAAGATGCAGCGGTAGCCCTTGAGCGCGGCGGCGATCGCCAGGCCGTGTCCGGTGTTGCCGCTCGTCGGCTCGATGATCGTGCCGCCCGGCTTGAGGAGACCTTCGCGCTCGGCCGCCTCGATCATCGGCAACCCGATACGGTCCTTCACGGATCCGCCCGGGTTGAGCATCTCCATCTTGGCGAGGAGGATCGGCTGCCGGTCCGCCGGTCCGAGGTCACGGGTGATCCGGCTCAGCCGGACGAGTGGGGTGTTCCCGACGAGGTCGAGGACGGACTCGACGTAGCGCATCGCGGCGGAGTATGTCATGCGACCGACAGGCGGCGGGCGAGCGCCGTCAGTCGCGGTCGAGCCGTCCCGGCCGGAGCAGCAACCAGGTGAGCCGTCGCCGCAGGCGACGGGGATGGTCCGGCGGATCGATCGTCGCGGGATGGAGTGCCTCGACCACCGGGCCGAGGAGCGCCCCGAGACGGTCGCTCATCTTCCGGGCCAGATCGAGCTCCTCGCGCGACCCAGGCTCCGGCAGGACGGCGTCCGCGGCGAGGCCGGCCAGCTCCCGGACGGATGTGGCTGGCAAGACCCGCGACGCCATCCGGCGACCGACGTACAACTCCTCCGTGCCGGCCATCGCCAAGGGCAGGATCGGTGCGTCGTTTCGCATCGCGATGATCGCCCAGCCGTTGCGCAACGGCCCGAGCCGCCCCGGTGGGCCGCTCACCGTGCCCTCCGGCATCTGGACGAAGATCGCCCCGTTGGCCAGCACGGCCCGTGCTGACTGCACGTGCCCATCGATGCCGACGCCGCCCCGCCAGACCGGCAGCAAGCCACCGATCGTCCGCGCGAGCCACTCGCGCGACCGAGAGGTCAGCGCGGAGGGTGCGCTGCCCAGGAACCAGGCACGCGGCTGGACCGGCAGCGCGTGCATCACCACGAATGGATCCATCCAGCCACGGTGTGCCGCCGCCACGACGAGATAGCCGCCACGCTTCGGGGTGTGCTCCTGGCCGGATGTGGCGATCCGGAAGCGGAAGACGCCGAAGCACAGGAAGCGGACGAGCAGCCGGACGGCCCGGTAGAGCAACGAGGCCTTCGCCTCGGGCGCGCGGCCGAGCCAGGCGAGGCCTTCGACGGCTCCGCCTCGCGCGGCTGCCATGGCCTCCGGCGCGATGCGAGCCGGGGGCGGTCGATGCCGGCGTGTCGCCGGCTCGGTCACGTCGGTCGCTCGTCAGGCCCTGGCGGCGGAGGGGCCGCAGGATCTGGCGGCGGGGTGTCGCTACCGCCGGGCTCGTCGACATCGATCCGCGCACCGACATCGTCGACGTCGACGTCGTCATCGGCATCGATGATCGCGTCCCAGTCGACCTTCTCCTTCTCGCCCTTTGGCGGAAGGTTCGCCCACGACTCATCGATCGGCCGCGTCATCCACTCCGCGCCGAGCGCGCCCCACGTCGCCCGTTGCGGGAATGTCGGGGGTCGATCGGCAGCGTGGGCGCGGCGGTGCCGGTACAGCAGCCCGCCGACACCGACGAGGATCACGGTCACCGAGATGATCTGCGCGACCGGGACACCGAAGAAGGTCCAGTTATCGACGCGGAGCGTCTCGAGGATGAGGCGTGTCGCGCCGTACCAGATGAAGAACACGAGCAGGAGGTCGCCCGGGCGCAGTCGCGACCGGAAGCGGAAGCCGAGCCAGATGAGGAAGAGCGCGCCGAGCACGCCGGAGATCGACTCGTACAGGAACAACGGGTGGAACCGTGTCGTCGCCTCGGGCAGCGTCGCACAGGAGTAGAGGTCCTCGAGACGATGCGCACACGCGATCGGGATGCCCCACGGCAGCGTCGTCGGCGGCCCGTACAGCTCCTGGTTGAAGTAGTTGCCCCACCGGCCGA
>DATHTG010000420.1:0-5121 GCA_035463515.1 Candidatus Limnocylindrales bacterium | reverse complement strand
CGCCGGCCGCACCCGTGAATGGCCCGATCCTGTCCGCGCCAAGGATGCGTTCGGCAGCGGCGCGGTCGCCGACGCGGTACTTGAGCTCGATCTCGGTCACGCGCGCGGGTCCAGCGACCCCGACCCTGCCCCGGGTCGCCGTGGCGCAGACGCCACATGCCCGGACTCGAGCGCTCGTTCCTTGAGCGCCTCGAACGTATCGATCGTGCCGGGGTGCCCTTGGAGGACCTCGGTCCGGACCCAGCTCGCATCGGGCTGGAGCTGCCACGAGCGGCGGTCGTCGGCGAGCATCAGGTCGACGATCTCGGCGATCCGGGCCTTGGCCTCGGAGTCCTCGACCGGGACGACCGCTTCGACCCGCCGGTCGAGGTTGCGGTCCATCAGGTCGGCCGATCCGATGTACCACTCCGCGTCGCCGCCGTTGGCGAAGCCCCAGATCCGCGAGTGCTCCAGGAACTCGCCGATGATCGACCGGACGCGGATCCGCTCGGAGATCCCCGGCAGTCCGGGCTGGATCGAGCACGCGCCGCGCACGATGAGGTCGATGTCGACGCCCGCGCTCGACGCTCGATAGAGCGCCTCGATGACGGGCGTGTCGACGATGGCGTTCAGCTTCAGGGCGATGTGCGCCGGGCGACCGGCCGCGGCGTGGGCCATCTCGCGCTCGACGAGGGCCAGGAAGCCGGCCCGCAGGCTGTGCGGCGCGACGAGCAACCGACGGAACGTGCGCTGCCGGGACAGCCCGGTCAGGACGTTGAACAGGTCCGTGACGTCCGCGCCGATCTCCGGTCGGGCGGTGAGCAGGCCGAGGTCGACGTACAGGCGGGCGGTCTTCGGGTTGTAGTTGCCCGTCCCGATGTGGACGTACCGGCGCAGCCCCGACCCCTCGCGCCGGACGACGAGGGCCGTCTTTGAGTGGGTCTTGAGCCCGACCAGGCCATACACGACATGCGCGCCGGCCCGCTCAAGCTTTCGGGCCCAGATGATGTTGGCTTCCTCGTCGAACCGCGCCTTGATCTCGACGAGGACGACGACCTGCTTCCCGCGCTCGGCGGCACGGATCAGCGACTGGACGATCGGCGAGTCGCCCGATGTCCGATAGAGGGTCATCTTGATCGTGAGGACATCCGGGTCGTCCGCAGCCTGGGCGATGAACCGCTCGACCGACGCGGCAAAGGACTCGTACGGATGGTGCACGAGGATGTCACCCGAACGGATCGCGGCGAAGACATCGGCCGGCTCGTCCTCATCGGGCGGCGTGAGCCGGGGCGGTGTGACCGGCGTCCACGGTGCGGCACGCAGCTCCGGGATGTCGAGATCGGCGACGCGCGCCAGGGCGGTCAGATCGAGCATCCCCGCGATCTCGTAACTGTCCTCGGGCTCGAGGCCGAGGCCCCGCAGAAGCAGGTTGCGGGTCGCGGCCGGCATCGTCCGCTCGACCTCGAGGCGGACCGCCTCACCGAACCGCCGCCGCCGGAGCTCCTCCTCGATGGCCATGAGCAGGTCGTCGGCCTCGTCCTCCTCGACCGTGAAGTCGGCGTTGCGGGTGACCCGGAACAGGTGCGAGTCGACCACCTCCATGCCGGTGAACAGGTACTGAAGGTTCGCTTCGATGGCCTGCTCGATCAGCACGAACTTGTGCGTCTCGACCTCGAGCAGTCGCGGCAGGATCTGGGGCACCTTGACCCGCGCGAAGACCCGCTCGTTGGTGTCGGGATCACGGAGCCCGACCGCGATCGACATGCTCAGGCTCGAGATGTACGGGAACGGGTGTCCCGGGTCGACCGCGAGTGGCGTCAGGACCGGGAAGATCTCGTCGAGGAACCGCTGTCGAAGGGCCTCATGGTGCTCCGGCACCTCGGAGTACTCGACGATGTGGACGCCCTCGGCGGCCAGCGCGAGACGCAGCTCCGCGAAGATCGCCGACAGGTCCGCGACGAGATCGAGGACGCGCTCGCGCGCGGCGGCGAGCTGCTCAGCCGGCGTGCGTCCATCAGCCGCGCGGGTGACCGCTCCCGCCTCGACCTGCTGGCGCAGCCCCGCGATGCGGACCTGGAAGAACTCATCGAGATTGCTGGCGAAGATCGCCGCGAACTTCGCCCGCTCCAGTAGCGGGTTGCGCGGATCATGTGCTTCGTGGAGGACCCGAGCGTTGAACTCGAGCCAGGACAGCTCGCGGTTGAGGTAGGGGAGCTGGGAGGGTTCCCCCTTCGGGACCCGTCTGGGACGTGCCGAGGCCGCGGTCGGGGCTGGCGCTCCGGGATCGACGGCGGCCATGTCGAAAGGGGCGGCTCCTATGCTGCGGGCTGGCCGGCGAGGATAGCACGGCCCGGTGATCGGTCCGGATGGGCCGAAAGGGTCACTCGTCGGCGACGTACCGCCGTTCGCCGACGATCGGATCGAGCCAGACCCGCATCCTCACGCCTGTCGTCGGATCCTCGAATCGCTCCTCGGTCGGCCGGAAGCGAGCGTCCAGCGGGATGCCCGTCGGCTCGCCGCCACCGGGCCCAGGTCGGTCGGCCGTCGTCTCGGCCTCGTTCGACCGATAGCGCATCCGCTCGATCACGGCGGCGACGATGAAGACGAGGCCCGTGAACAGCGGATAGAGCCCCGTGCTGTTCTGTGATCCGACGAGCGACAGCCCGAGCACGGTCATGACGAGACCGAAACCCAGGATCACGAGCCGGGCGAGGTCGGCGCCCACCGCTATTCGACCGCGGGAGGCTGCGTCGCTGCGGCCGAGCTGTCGGGCTCGACGACGACGGCCGTGCCGTAGGCCACGATCTCGGACATGTAGCCCGACAGTTCGGACGAGTCGTAGCGCATCGACACGATCGCGTTGGCGCCGACGACCGTCGCGTTGCGGACGAGACGGTCCAGCGCCTGACGCCGGGTGTCCTCGAGGAGGCTCGTGTACTCGTGGATCTCCCCGCCTCCGAGCGACCGGAGCCCGGCCATGAGGTTGCCGCCGAGTCCGCGGCTCCGGACGACCAAGCCGAAGACCATGCCCTTGTTCTCGACGATGCGATGGCCCGCAAGGTATGGCGTCGTGACGACGTTCATCGGTGCTCCTCGTGCGTACCGGCCGGTGACGGTCGACCGGGGGCCGTCGTGCTCCCGCGCTCTCGGCGAGCCGTACATCCCGGGCACGGGCAGCGATCGCGTAGCAGCCGGAACGGGTAGTACCCCGTCCGGTGTCCATCCGCCCAGTGTGGCGAGACGGCGTAATTGCCGACGAGGTGCAGGTCGGTGAGCTGGATCTGCTCTGGTGTCAGGGTCGGGGCGCTGTCGAGCCAGCCCGGCATCCCTGCTTCTCCGCGGCAGTACGCACAGGGGCACAGCCATCTGAGCGCCTCGAACCCGTAGACGGTGGCGTGGCCGTCGGCCCAGTCGATCTCGAGCGTGCCAGCTCCCCGGTCCGCGTGGATGCGGGTCGGGCTCGTCGCGGAGGCGGTGTCGGCGGTCATCACGCTCGGATTGTCGCATCCCGCCGCTCCCGGCAGCTGTCCGACGGTTGCCCGGCGGACGCTCGGCGGCGCCACGGGACCGCACCCGGACCATCGGCCCAGCGGCGGCACGCCCGCGTGAGGACTATCCTCCGGCGCGATGACCCTCGAGATCGACCGCGTCACGAAGCGGTTCGGGCGAACCGTCGCGCTCGATCAGCTGGCCTTTGATGTCCCGAAGGGCCGCATCTTCGGGTTCCTTGGGGCGAACGGCGCCGGCAAGACCACGACCATGCGCATCTGCCTGGGCATCCTCCGGGCGGACGAGGGCGACGTACGCTGGAACGGATCGCGCACAGGGGATCTGCCGCGGCGGACCTTCGGCTACCTGCCCGAGGAGCGTGGGCTCTACCCGCGCCTGACTGTCATCGACCAGCTCGTGTACTTCGCGTCGCTCTACGGCGAACGACCCGAGCGGGCGCGAGCCAACGCGAACCGCTGGCTCGAGCGGTTCCGGATCACGGAGTTGGCCGACCGGCGAGCCGAGGAGCTCAGCAAGGGCAACCAGCAGAAGGTCCAGTTCATCGCCGCGATCCTCCATGGCCCGGACGTGTTGCTCATGGACGAGCCGTTCACCGGTCTCGACCCGGTCAACCTGTCGCTCCTGCGCGACGCGTTCGTCGAGCTGCGAGACGAGGGGCGGACGATCGTGTTCTCGACGCATCAGATGGAGGTCGCCGAGGCCCTGTGCGAGAGCCTGGTCATCGTCGACCACGGCCGGCTCGTCGCCGGCGGAACGCTCGGCGAACTCAAGCGGGCGTCCCGGGCGCGGACGGTCCGCCTCGGGATCGAGGGCGAGATCCTGCCCGCGTGGCTCGGGACGGTCGACGGCGTCGCCGCGATCCGTCCGGGTGCCGGCTTCGCCGAGCTCGAGTTGCGGGCCGGCGTCGAGCCTCGCGATGTCCTCGCCGCAGCGCTCGATCGCGGCGCCAAGGTCGTCCGGTTCGACGTCGCCGAGCCGTCATTGGAGGCGATCTTCATCGAGCTCGTCGGGCGGCCGCCGGACGTGGACGAGGAACCGGCGGTCGATCAGGAGGACGCGGCCTGATGGCGCGCCACGACCCGCTCTTCCCGAATGTCGGCATCGTCGCGCGGCGGGAATACGTCGACCGGGTGCGGAGTCGGCTGTACCGGATCTCGACGCTCGTACTCATGGCGCTCGCCGTGGGCGTGGCGCTGACGCCGATCCTGATCCGTTACCTGGACCGCTCTCGGGTCGATGTCATCGCTGTCGTCGCCTCGGATGACCAGCTGGCGCTCGGGACGATCGCCACGGCGAACGGGATCATGAACATCCCGCCGCCCGGGGTGGCCGAGGAAGACTGGACCAAGCCCTATCGGATCGAGAAGCAGGATGATCCAGACGCGGCCCTCCGGGATCTCCACACGGGCCGCATCGACGCGATCATCGAGGTCGAGCGCGGGGCTGACGACCGACTCGGCGTGACGTACCGGACGAACGGCCCGGCTGATGGCGTCAAGAGCCAGCTCGCCGGGTTCGTCGCGTTGTCGGTCGGCATCCTGGATTGGACGAGCTCGTTGCCACGCGACTCCGAGCTCGGCACCTTCCAGACGCCCGCCTTCCAGACTGCGTCGCTCAGCGGCCCGATGGAGA
>DATHTG010000419.1:0-3741 GCA_035463515.1 Candidatus Limnocylindrales bacterium | reverse complement strand
ACCAACCTCGTGATGCTCGTGACGATCGTCGTCGCGAACGTGCTCGCGATCGTCCCCTCCGCGAGGCTGTCCGACCGGATCGGGCGCAAACCGGTGATCTACGCGAGCTGTGCGATCGGTTTCCTGGGCATCGCACTCGCGGCGCTTGCCCCGGCCGTCGAGCTGGCGATCGTCGGTGGTGCGCTGTTCGGTGCGTCGGCCGGCACGTTCCTCGCCGTCGACTGGGCGCTGATGACCGACATCATCCCGAAGGCCTCGTCGGGCCGCTACATGGGGCTGTCGAACGTCGCCACGACCTCGTCGACGGTCATCGCCGTCGCAACGGGCGGGCTGCTCCTCGACACGGTGAACATCGCCCTCGGTCTCGGTACCGGGCCCCGCGCGGCGTACCTGCTCGGCGCGGCGTACTACGTGATCGCCGCGATCACGCTGCGGCCGGTCGTGGAGCCGGCGCGGTCCGAGCGTCGAGCCGCCGGTATACCCATGGGATGAACGCCCATAGGTAGACGAGGTAATCGAGCCGGATCGGGCGTGCCCCGAATCCGAAGAGCGTCTGGAGCTGGATGATCGTCAGCGGCAGCAGGATGAGGCTGAGCGCGACGCACACGACGAGCCACGCGATGCCCCAGCGCCGCGTCGAACTCTTGAGGATCGGCCAGACGACCACCGGGATCCACTTCATCCACGTGGCGAGCGCCCATAACGCGCCGCCCAGACGGGGTCCCGTGAACTGCGCGGCCCACAGCATCAGGGTCAGCTGCAGGTTGACGTTCCCGGTATCGAGGTTGGCGCCGACCGGGAAGGCGAGCACGACGATGATCGCGGCCGTCAGGAGCGGTCGCCGGCGGTACGCCCAGTCCACCGTCCACAGCAGCAGCAGGATCGTCCCGACGCGCCAGACGACCCACGCCACGTCCCAGGGGAGCAACGCCCACGGTGCGAAGAGCGGGAGCATCCACGGCGCGTAGGCGTACGGCAGGAACGGGCCGGTCGGGTGATAGGGGTCGCCACCGTTGAGCCAGATCCGCACACCCGCCCAATAGGCGCGGGCGTCCGCGCCGGCTGCCTCGCCGCGCCCGATCATGCCCGCCGCGAGCAGCGAGAAGACGAGGGCCAGGAGCACGATCGCGACCAGATGGCGTGGGTCGCGGATCCGGGAGAGCTCGCGGCGGATGGCCCGGCGGTACACGCCAGCGCGACGCCGGTTGGGCTGGCCGAACAGGTCCTGCCAGCCGACGACGACCCGGCCGCGCCCCCGCGCCGTGCCAGGGACCGGTTGCAGTTCCGGTGGTCGCTGGGCGTCGGCCATGGCGCGCGCATTCTCGCACGCGCCTTCGACGTGACATCCGCCTGAACCGAAGCGGGCCGGGTATCCTGTCGCGAACCGAATCGAGGGAGCCTAGTAACGGAGCCCAGCCAACGCCCGTGAGCGACGGACACGTCATCATCATCGGCGGCGCGGAGGACAAGGTCCGCGACCGCGTCATCCTGAGCCGGTTCGCCAGCCTCGCCGGCGGTCGCGACGCGACCGTCGCCGTCATCTCGACCGCATCGTCGCTCGGCGAGCTCGCCGGCGAGCGCTACAAGCAGGTGCTCGGCGAACTCGGCGTGAGCAAGGTTCGCGCGATCCACGCGGTGACGCGGGCGCAGGCGAACGACGACACGGTGTCGCTCGCCCTTCGCGACGCGACCGGCGTGTTCATGACCGGTGGCAACCAGCTCCGCCTCTCGTCGACCATCGGTGGGACGAGGCTCGCCGACGCGGTCCTCGAGCAGTTTCGCAAGGGCGCCGTGATCGCCGGAACGAGCGCGGGCGCCTCGGCGATGTCCAGTCACATGATCGCGTTCGGCGCATCGGGCGCGACGCCGAAGCACCGCATGGCCCAGATCGCCGCGGGTCTCGGTGTCCTGCCGGGCGTCATCATCGACCAGCATTTCCAGCAGCGGAACCGCCTCGGGCGCCTGCTCAGCCTGATCGCGCAGAACCCATCGCTCCTCGGGCTCGGCGTCGACGAGGACACCGCCGGCGTCGTCGGCCCGGATCATGTGATGGAGGTCATCGGGCGAGGGTCGATCACGGTGGTCGATGGCGCGCGCTCCGAGACCGACGCGTGGGAGGTGAAGGGCCACCGACCGCTCATGATCAGCGGCGTGGTGCTTCATTCCCTCCCGGCCGGCTACCGGTTCGACCTCCAGCGGCGCGAGCGGGTGCTCGCGCCCACGCTCCACGCGATCCAGGGCGGCAGCGCGGCCTCGAGCTAGGTCACGACCGGGCGAGCGGCACGATTACACTGACGGCCTTCGCGTGAACCGAGGAGGGCGAGCGTGACCGAGACGGCCGAGCCGACCGCCAAGCCCAAGCGCCCCCGCTCGAAGCGTGCGGATCCCAAGGCCGCCGCCACGCCGCCCGCGACCGCCGTCCCGACGACCCCACTCCCGACGCTGCGCATCCTCGAGACGCGCGTGCTCCGCGGTCCCAACTACTGGGCGCGCGAGCCGGTCATCCGGATGCTCGTGGACCTCGGTGTCCTCGAGGAGTTCCCGTCGAACCGGATCCCCGGCTTCAGTGACGCGCTCGTCGCGCTGCTCCCGACGCTCGAGGACCATGCCTGCTCGCTCGGCCGCCGCGGCGGCTTCATCACGCGGCTCCAGGAAGGGACCTGGGCGGGGCACATCGCGGAGCACATCGCCCTCGAGTTCCAGAACCTTGCCGGCACCGACGTCCGTCATGGCAAGACGCGCTCGGCCGGCGTCCATGGCCAGTACAACTGCATCTACGAATACCGGGAGGAGGCGGTCGGTCTCGAGGCGGGGCGGATGGCGGTCGCGCTCGTGAACCACCTCGTCGCACCCGACGACGAAGGCCACTTCTTCGACTTCGCCAACGAGCTCGAGCGGCTGATCCGCCTTGCCGAGCGGCAAGCGTTCGGGCCGTCGACCCAGGCACTCATCGACGAGGCGGTCAGCCGCGACATCCCGTTCATCCGGCTGGACCGTCACTCGCTCGTGCAGTTCGGTCATGGCGTCCATCAGCAACGCATCCGGGCGACGATGACCTCCAAGACGAGCGCCATCGGCGTCGACATCGCATCCGACAAGAGCCTGACCAACCGGCTGCTCGACAGCGCCGGTCTGCCGGTCCCGCGCGCCGACGTCGTCACGACCGAGGACGAGGCGGCGACGGTCGCGAAGCGCCTCGGCTTCCCGTGCGTCGTGAAGCCGCTCGACGGCAACCACGGGCGCGGCGTCCACCTCGACCTGCGCTCCGAGGAGCAGGTCCGGGCGGCCTTCGCAGGCGCGCTGGCGCAGAGCCGGTCGGGCGATGTGGTCGTCGAGACGTACGTCGCCGGTAACGATTACCGATGCCTCGTGATCGGTGGCAAGGTCGCGGCGATCGCCCAGCGTGTCCCGGCGAGTGTGACCGGCGATGGCGAGCACACGGTCCGGCAGCTCGTCGACATCGCGAACCAGGACCCGCGGCGGGGCATCGGCCACGAGAAGGTGCTGACCCGGATCAAGGTCGACGAGGCTGCCGAGGAGCTGGTTCGCGCCCAGGGCTTCGGGATCGATGACGTGCCGCCCGACGGCACGTGGATCAAGCTTGCGCTGACGGGCAACATGTCGACCGGCGGCACGTCGATCGACCGTACGATCGAAGCGCACCCGGACAACGTGGAGATCGCCGAGACGGCGGCACGGATCGTGGGCCTCGACGTGGCCGGCATCGACTTCATCTGCCCC
>DATHTG010000418.1:0-16308 GCA_035463515.1 Candidatus Limnocylindrales bacterium | reverse complement strand
GCCGCACGAGAGGGATGCCGGACGGTCGCCTTCCCGTCGATCTCGACGGGCATCTACGGCTACCCCGTCGGACTCGCGGCCGGCGTCGCGCTCCAGACGGTCGACGCCTGGGTCGCCGAGCACCCGGACGACCTGGATTCGATCACGTTCGTCCTGTTCTCTGCCGATTCGTTCGAGGCCTTCGCGCGCGCCACTCGATCGTGAGCGCTCGCGCATCGACCGGCGAGGTGCTGTCCCGCCGGACACTCAACCGGACGCTGCTGGCGCGCCAATCGCTGCTCGAGCGCGTCGACCGACCCGCGCTCGACGTCGTCGAGCATCTCGTCGGCATGCAGGCGCAGGAGCCGATCGACCCCTACGTGGGCCTGTGGACGCGGATCGATTCGTTCGACCCCTTGGAGCTGAGCGCCGCCATCGAGGGCCGACGGGCGGTTCGGATGGGCCATCTCCGCGGGACGCTCCACCTGGTCACGGCAGCGGACGCGCTCGCGCAGTACCCGATCCTCGCCGACGTGATGGCTCGATCGTGGAAGAGCAGCCCGTTCATCAAGCAGCTCGTCGGGGTCGACATCGACGCTGTCCTCGCGCGCGCGCGCGAACTGCTTGAGGCGCGACCGATGACGCCGTCCGAGCTCGGCGCCGCGTTGTCGCCCGAGTGGCCCGATCGAGATGCGCCATCGCTGGCCTATGCCTCACGGTTCCTGCTGCCGCTCGTCCAGGTTCCGCCACGCGCCCTCTGGGGTCGGACCGGTCGACCGACGAATACCACCGCGGAGTCCTGGCTTGGCGCGCCGATGGCGGCGGAGCCGAGCATCGACGACCTCGTCCTTCGCTACCTCGCCGTCTTCGGACCGGCGACGGTCGCCGACATCCGCGTCTGGTCGTGGCTGACTGGTCTCCGCGAGGTGGTCGACCGACTGCGCCCCCGCCTACGGACGTTCCGCGATGAGGCCGGCCGCGAGCTGTTCGACGTCGCGGACGGGCTGATCGCGGACGAGGACCTGCCGGCGCCGATCCGGTTCCTCCCGCAGTACGACAACGTGTTCCTGTCGCACGACGACCGGTCGCGGATCCTCGTGCGCGGCGTGAAGGTCGAGGACCTCGTCTGGAAGGGCGGCGTCCTGATCGACGGCTACGTCGGCGCCGCCTGGCGGATCCGCCGCGAGAAGAAGGCCGCGACGATGACCGTGACGCATCACGTGCCCGTCACTCCGCAGCAACGTGCGGACATCGAGGCGGAAGGGGAGGGACTGCTCTCGTTCCTCGCCGCAGATGCCGATCCGCGCGAGATCAGACTCGTCGTTGGGTCGAGCGACTCCTCCCGGTCTGCGTCGACCGCCGACGCTTAGATCTGCGGCAATTCCCGGCCGGCGGCCTTCGCGGCCGCCTTCTTCTCGGCCCAGGCGCTGAGGACGTTGTCCTTGTGCGGCCGGATCGGGCAGTGCTCGTCGCGGTTGTTGAACTCATCGCAGTAGCCCAGCGGTACGCACTTGGGCGCCAGGAACGAGCCGAGGAACGGCGACACCGTGAAGATCTGCTGACGGATGAGCTGGAAGAGGCGGCGGATCTCCCACTGGGCCATCGTGCAGAGCCGGAGGCCGGACATGTGGATCAGCGCGCGCAGGTTCGCGGTCATCACGAGGTTCGTCCGGGTCGCGTTGGGGAAGACGAACCGGGCATCCTCGCCGGGGAGTCCGGCCTCCAGCATCTCCCCGTAGAGCTCGAGCGCACCGGAGACCTGCGACTCGTACCGATCCCGCAGCCCTTCGTCGCCCTCCGCGATGGAGTGGGGAAGCATCGTCGCCGCGCCCTTGAACTTGACGTAGCGCTGGCTCTGCTGGTCGAAGGCGACGCCAGCCCGATGCCGGACGAGCTGGTGTGACAGCGTCCGTGACACACCGGTGATGCCGAACGTGAAGACGATGTGCTCGATCGTGGACCCATGGCCCGACTCGATCACCGACGCGATGAGCTTCTGCATCTTCGCCGGGTCGAATTCGCCGTCGACGGACTTGCGGAAGATCTCCTCTGGCGGCATCTCCGAGTAGCACGTCCGACACGCCGTGTAGATGATCGGGACGTAGAACTTCTCGACGATCTCGCGATCCGGGAAGAGGAGTGTCGCCGTCATCCCGAGCTCGCGACGGCCGGGGTTCTTGGGGATACCGGTCTTCGGGCGGGGCGCGGGGATCGGCTCGGCTGCCATCGACCGCCAGTCTAGCCCAACGGCCTGCCTCGACCGGTGGTGACCGGCGGCGCGATCAGTAGTAGTCGGAGCAGCTCAGGAAGTATCCGCAGCGACAGATGAGCTTGCACTTGCGCTCGTCCATCTGCGCGCCGCAGTTCGCGCAGGTGAGGATCACCGTCCGGGGATCCACCGAGGGACGGTCGGCCGCGTCGTCATCGCCGCCGAGGATCACCAGCGAGGGGACCTCGAGGGGCGCCTGTTCGATCACGACGGAACCTCCACATGCGACACGGGCAGGCTGTCTGCCGGGACCTCGAGAGCATAGGCGACGATCTCATCGAGCGACATCGCCGCCCCTTCCGCTGCGAGCGTCGCCAACTCGTCGGCCGGCAACGCGTCCTTCGGGGTCGGGACGCCGTACAACTCATCGTTCTGCTCGACGTAGTTCGCGAGACCGGTCCCAGTTCGCTGTTGGAGGTGGCGCGCCGCACCCCATAGCCGTCCGGCCCGCACGGGATCGTGCAGACCGATCGCGATGATGCCGAGATCGTCGAGGACCAGCGTGACGCCCGACACGTCACTCGCCTCATAGAAATGCCGAAGGGCGTGGCGCACGACCTCGCGTGCCTCCTCGAACCGCCGCTGACTCACGATCGACAGCCCGAGCATGTGCAGCGACCACGCCTCCATCGACCGATCCCCCGCCGATCGGTGGAGCTCGAGGGAGCGTCGATACCACGACTCCGCATCGGCCGCGCTCTTGGTGAAGTAGTTGAGGCTGCCCAGCGCCCACAGGATGTTCCCCTCGCCGCCGGTGTCGCCGAGTTCGCGATAGATGTCGAGCGCCTCATCCAGCAACGGTGCCGACGCGAGAACGGACCCCGGTGCTGGCGGTGCGACGCGTCCCTCCATGACGTCGATCATGTCGGCATAGGCCCGGTTGTACAGCGCGTTCGCGATCTCACGCCGATCGCCGAGATCGCGCCAGATCCGCAGCGCGTCCTCGTACAGCCGCTTCGCCGTCGCCGCGTCGGACTGCCAGTACGCGACGCCGCCGAACGCCTCGTCGAATCTCGCCCGGTCCGTCGGGTCGAGCGGCCAGCGCTCCGCCTCGAGGCGTTCGAACCGGGCGCGCGCTTCGTTCAGATACCCGCGCTGTTGCCAGAAGCGCCACAGCGCCGTCGCGAGGCGTGTCGCCAGCGGTGGGTCCGGTTTGCTGACCGACCAGTCGAGCGCCGCCCGCAAGTTGTCGTGCTCGCGCTCGAGCCGGTCGAGCCACGTCCGCTGTGCTGCGCCGGCCAACTCGGGAGCGGCTTGCTGCGCGAGTTCCAACATCGCCGCGGCGTGCCGGTCGGCGATCGTCTCGGTCTCGCCGCGCTCCGCCAGCATCTCGGCGGCGTACTCGCGGATCGTCTCGAGCATCGCGAAACGCGGGTCCTCCGTGCCCTCGTCGAGCCGGACGATGCTTTGATCGACGAGCTCGCCGATCCGCTCGACGATGTCCCTGCCCACGTCGTCGGCCGGACCGCAGACTCGCTCGGCCATCTCCAGATCGAAGCCGCCGCGGAACACCGACAGGCGGTCGACCAGCCGGCGCGCGCCATCATCGAGCAGGTCGTAGCTCCAGCGGATCGCGCCACGCAGCGTCTGCTGCCGCTCGGGCAGGTCGCGGGAGCCGGCGCTCAACAGGTCGAGGTGATGCTCCAGGCGGGCGAGGATCTGGTCGGGTGTCAGGAGCTTCACGCGGGCCGCCGCGAGCTCGAGCGCCAGCGGCATCCCGTGCAGCCGCGCCGCGATGCCGGCCACGGCGGGGGCGTTCGCGTTCGTGACCGCGAACGACGGCCGGATCGCGGTCGCACGGGCGATGAAGAGCCGGACGGCCTCGAACTGCGAGAGCCGCTCCGGATCGAGGTCTCTCAGCTCCTGGGGGAGGTTGAGTCGCTCGACCTCCGAGAGACGGCTGGTGTCGGGCGGCGCCGGCAGCCCCGGCACGGGGTACTCCTGCTCGCCGGACACGCGAAGCGTGATCCGGGTCGTCACCAGCGCACGGAGGTTCGGGCAGCGCCGCAGCAGCTCCGCGATGTCCGGCCCAGCGTCGGTGACCTGCTCGAAGTTGTCGAGGACGAGCAGGACCTTCTGCTCTCCGATCTCGTCGACGAGCACGTCCATCGACGGCCGACCCGCATTCTCGGCAAGACCGAGCGTGCGGGCGATCGTCGGAACGACGAGCGCCGGATCTCGGACCGCATCGAGCGCGACGAACCACACGCCGTCGGGGAAGTCATCGGCGCCCTCGGCGGCGACCTGCAGCGAGAGGCGGGTCTTGCCCGTGCCGCCGGGACCGGTGAGGGTCAGCAGCCGGCTCGATCGCAGGAGCGCCAGCGCATCGCCGACCTCGCGCTCCCGCCCCACGAACGTCGTGAGCTGGGTCGGCAGGTTGTTGGGCCGGTTGTCCAGCGAGCGCAGCGGCGGGAACGTCGCCTGCAGGCCGTCGATCACCAGCTGCGACAGGTGCTCAGGCTCGCGGAGGTCCTTGAGCCGGTGCCTGCCGAGGTCGAGCAGCGTGACACCGGCCGGGAGTGTCTCGCCGACGAGCGCCGCCGTCGCGTCACTGAGCAGCACCTGGCCACCATGGGCGATGCCTGCGATCCGTGCGGTCCGGTTGATGTCGTAGCCGATCACGTCGCTACCGACCGTCTCGATCTCCCCGGTGTGCAGCCCCATCCGGACGCGGATCTCGACGCCGTCCGGCCAGGACCCGCCGGCAAGGGCTCGCTGCCCGTCGGTCGCAGCGGCGACCGCGTCCCCAGCCCGCCGGAACAGGACGAAGAACGAATCCCCTTCGGTCGATTGTTCGTACCCGTCGTGCGCGGCGAAGGCGGCCCGTAACAGCTCGCGGTGGCGCTCTCGGACATCGCGGTACGGCCCCGTCCCGAGCGCGAGCTCGAGACGGGTCGACCCTTCGATATCGCTGAACAGGCACGTGACGGTGCCGGTCGGGGGGCGCTGCTCCTGGTGCATCGATGCCCGGGCGGGCCGTCAGTGCCGGTGCGCTTCGGTGAGTCCCCGCAGACGGGCCGCGAGCCCGCGCAGGATCGCCAGCGCGACGGCCGGTTGCTCCTTCACGACCGCCTCGAAGTCCCAGCTCGCGAGTCCCAGGCAGACGGTCGGTTCGTCGGCGATGACCTGGGCGACGCGGGGATGGCCGTCGAGCACGGAGAGTTCGCCGAAGAAGTCACCAGGCCCGATCTGGGCGATCGTCTCGCCGTCGCGGACGACGCGAACGCGACCTTTCGCGACGAGGAAGAACCCGGTCCCGACCTCGCCCTGACGGGCGATCACGTGGTCCTTCGGGAACTCGACCTGGACGACACGCCGGGCGATCGCCGCGATCCCCGCAGGGTCGACGCCCGCCAGCAGTGGCGCGCTCGCCAGCAGCTCCGCTCGGTCGTCGTGGGCGATGGTCGTGCCGGTCTCCATCCTGTCCTCTGATGCTGCGCTGTGCGGCGTGGAGCGTCAAGGCGGGGCGGTCGAGCGCGCAGAAGCGCCTGTCGATGGCGACGCCCACGTGGCACGATGCACGCCATGATCGACCGCGATGAATTGATCGATGCGATCTCGGGCTTCGGCCTCTTCGCGGACCTGTCGGCCCCCCAGCTCGAGGCGATCATCCACATCTTCGACGAGCGGATGTTCGCCGAGGGCGAGACGATCGTGCACCAGGGGTTGTCGGGATCCGGGTTCTTCGTGATCGTCGACGGCGAGGCCCGGGTCGAGGCCGACGGTCGAGAGCTCGCTCGACTCGGCCGTGGCGACTTCTTCGGCGAAGTCGCCATCCTCCTCGGCGTCCCGGCGATCGCCGACGTCACCGCCACGCGCCAGATGCGCTGCCTCGTGCTTGCCGGCCCGCAGGTCGAGTCGTTCCTGGTCAGCCAACCCAAGGTCATGTTCCGGATGCTCCAGGCACAGGCGCGTCGGCTCAGGGCCGCGAACCGCTCCGGGACGTGACCGCCGCGGGCGACGCATCCCGGCCGTTCCCGCCAGGCCGGTACCCGGTCGTCGTCGTCGGATCGGGCCCGGGCGGTCTGCAGGTCTCGTATGCCCTGCGCCGATCCGGCATCGACCACGCCGTCATCTCCGAGGATCCCGCGCCCGGCGGCATGTTCCGACGCTGGCCGTTCTTCCAGCGACTGCTCTCGTGGACGAAACCGCACGCACCGATGCCGCGAGGCACCCGAGCGTACGAGCGCTACGACTGGAACATCCTTCTCGCCGATGAACCGGAGGCGCGCGCGCTACAGCCCGGGTTGATGGACGGGACGTCGTACTTCCCGTCGCGACCGGAGATGGAAGCGAACCTCGCATCGTTCGCGGAACGGGCGAACATCGCGATCCGCTACGACTGCCGATGGACGGGAACGCGACGTCTCGACGAGGCCGACGGCGATGGGTTCGCCCTCGAAACGACCGACGGCGAATACCGGGCGGACGCGCTCGTCATCGCCGTCGGCGTCGCGCAGCCGTATTCACCGCCCGGGGTCGGCATGGAGCTCACGCACCACTACGCGGAGGTGCGCCCCGCGGAGACCTACGCCGGGCATCGCGTGCTGATGCTCGGGAAGCAGAACTCAGGCTTCGAATTGGCGAACGGCTTGCTGCCATGGGCGTGCTCGATCGCCCTGGTCTCGCCGTCGCCCGCCAAGTTCTCGGTGCAGACGAACTCGCTGGCCGGTGTCCGTGCCCGGTACGTGCAGCCGTACGAGGACTTCGTCCTGGGTGGCGGTGTGGCGGTCTTGAACGCTGCGCTGGACAGGATCGAGCGGACCGAGGGCGGCGACGGCACCCTGACGGTCCACCTCCGACGCACCGACAACGGCGAGTCGCTCGAGGTCGAGGTCGAGGATGTCATCTCCGCGACGGGCTTCACGACCCCGATCCTCGACCTGCCTGAGATCGGCTGCTCCGTCAGCGGTCGGAGCCGATTGCCGCTGCTGTCGTCCTGGTGGGAGAGCACCACGCTGCCCGGCGTCTTCTTCGCGGGGACCATCGGGCAAGCAGCGAAGGGCCTTGTGAAGCACGGCGTCCCGGCGAACTCCGGGGCGGTGCACGGCGCCCGATATAACGCGATGGTCCTCGCCGAGCGGATCGCGGAAACCCGCTTCGGGAAGGAGCGTTCGCGACCCACGATCGCGGCCGGCGACCTCGTCTCGACGATCGCCGCGGAGCTCGGCGAGGCCCCCGAGCTGTGGCACCAGCGCGCCTACCTCGCCCGGGTCTTCACGGTCGACCCTGAAGTTGGCCTCGTGGACGATGGCGTGCAGCCGCTCACCCATTACCTCGATGCGGCTGGACCGAACGCGGTGGCCGCGACGCTCGAGGCCGACGGGACCGGGGCGATCTTCCCGGTGCTCTACACGCGGACCGGCGGCGAGATACGGGAGCGGGCGATGGTCGCCGACCCACTGCTGCGCTACGACGGACCCGATGCTCGCCGCGAGATCCTCGCGATCGTGCGCGAGGCGATCCCTGACGTCGTCGGCGACTGACCTTCTCAGCTAGGCGAGCGTCGCGAGCCGCTCCGCGGCGGCTTCCAGCGTCTCGATGCGCTTCGGGAAGGCGAACCGGAGCTTCGAATGGCCGAGCTCGGGTCGCGAGAAGAACGACGATCCGGGGACGGCCGCGACGCCCGGGTCGCGGATCAGCCGATGGGCGAAGGTGACATCGCTCTCGCCCGCCATCGCCAGGTCCCGGATGTCGGTCATCACGTAGTAGGCGCCGCTCGGCTCGTGCACCCGGAACCCGGCTGCCTTCAGCGCCGGGACGAGCACGTCGCGCCGCTGGCGGTACCCCTCGACGAGGTCGTCGTAGTAGGCCTCCGCGAAGCGCAGCGCGGTGACCGCCGCCTGCTGTAGCGGCGCTGCCGCGCCGACCGTGAGGAAGTCGTGGACGCGCCGGATGCCGACCGACAGCTCGGCCGAAGCGATCGTCCAGCCGATGCGCCAGCCGGTGACCGAGTACGTCTTCGACATCGAATGGATGCTGACGGTCCGGTCCGCCATCCCGGGGAGCGTCGCGAGGGGGATGTGCTCGCCCTCGTACACGAGATGTTCGTAGATGTCGTCGGTGAACGCGATGACGTCGTGCTCGATGCACAGCGACGCGATGAGCTCGAGCTCCTCACGGCTGAACACCTTGCCCGTCGGGTTGTGCGGAGAGTTGAGGACCAGGCCGCGCGTCTTGGGTCCGAACGCGCGCCGGAGCTCATCGGCGTCGATGGACCAGTCCGGCTCGTGGAGCGTCACGTACCGCGGGACCGCCCCCGACAGGATCGCGTCGGGGCCGTAGTTCTCGTAATACGGCTCGAAGATGACGACCTCGTCTCCCGGATCGAGCAGCCCGAGCATCGCGGCGATCATGGCCTCGGTCGCGCCGCAGGTGACCGTCACCTGCGTCTCGGGATCGATCGCACCGAAGCCCGGGAAATGTCGTGGCGTCGACTCGGCGATGGCGTCGCGGAGCGGTTTGGAGCCCCACGTGATCGCGTACTGGTTGATGTCGGCGTCGACCGCATCCGCGACGGCGCGCTTCAACTCCGGCGGACAGGCGAAGTCGGGAAAGCCCTGGGCCAAGCTCACGGCGCCATGCATCACCGCGACGCGGTTCATCTCGCGGATGACCGACTCGGTGAAGGACTCCGCCTTGCGGCTGATGCCGCGGTTCGAGATCACCGCGCGAGTCTAGCCGTCGCCGGTACCCGACAAGGCCAGACCCTGCCGTGCGCCGGCAACGGGACGATCAGACCAGGTGGCGTGGGATCGTCTCCTGCCACGACCGTTCGAAGAACCGCTGGCCATCGACGTCGACCTCGAGCCGGACCGACAGGTCGAAGTCCGCGACGGTGCTCCGCTGCTGGGAAACCGCGCGGATCTCGATCCGGGTCAGGTCGCGGCCCCGTCCGGGTTCGACCTCCTGCCACCGGTACAGGACGTCGGCGTCCAGCTCGGCGCGTGCCGGGTCGTCGTCCCAGGCGGTCATCCGGATCGACTCGGCGGCGTACAGCCGTCGGCCATCCTCGAGCAGGTCCTCGGCGCCGTCGTGGAAGCGCACGGTCACCGAACCATCGAGCACGTCCTCCTCGATCTGCCAGACCGGCGGATCGGCCCGTGCCGGTCCGCCGCCGTCGAGTGCCTCGGGCACCGGCCAGCGCAGGTCGGGCGGCTCGGTCTTGAACGCCGGGACAGGGAGGTCGCCCGCACCGCCAGCCGGTGGCACGACCGGGAGCTCGAGCCGGGACGGCGTCGACTCGCCCCGATGCAGGCGGAACCCGGCGGGATACGGAGATGGCCAGAGCGTCGGCCACAGGGACGACGAGATCGCCACACGCAGTCGATGCCCCGGGAGCCATCGATAGCCCGCCGTCCGCAGCGGGACCCTGACCTCCTCGACCTCCCCGGATCGCAGGGGCTCCGGCGATGCGTGCGAGCGCCGATGCGTGAGGTTCAGCACTCCGGCGCTCACCATCGCCGACGTACCGTCGGGCGCCACGTCCGACAACCGAACGGACACGGTCGCGACCGGAGCGTCGACCTCGAGGTGGACCACGACCTCCGGAACGCCGAGGACGGCGATCGGCGCGTCGAGCGGCTCGGAGGTGTACGTCGGTCCGGCCGATTCGTCGGGCCGCAGGTCGCGCGCGAGGCCGTTCGGTGAGTCACCAGCGCCCCACGACAGTGGCCCGCGCGTGCCGGTCGTCGGTCGGTGCCGGAATGCGTCCGCGCCGTCGTCGGCCGCCGTCCGCGCGTCCACGAGCGTCCCGTTCCCGAACAGCCAGGTCCGAGCCTCGGTCGCCGGCTGCGGGTACGCCGATGACGCGCGCCATCGACCGGCCAACGACGGTGGGAACGCGGCTGGCGGCGTGTACTCCCGCTCGAACCAGACGACCGCAGCCTCGTCCTCCCAGCCGTTCCGTGCCCCGTTCAGGTGCCGATCGAAGAACCGCGCGATCTCGTGGAGCTCGTCGAGGTTCGGGGACGGGTAGGCGCTGTGCGGCCAGGAATGCACCCAGTTCCCGACCAGCGTGTGCGAGGGCGCCGGGCAGCACGCCTGCATCCGGAAGGCGGGGTCGACGTACGAATCGTGCCAGCCGCCGATGTTGAAGATCGGCACCTCGATCGCGCTGTAGTCAGGCGCGAGCGATCCCTGCCGCCAGTACGGCCCGTCGGTCTGGTTGCGTAGCCACGCGAACAGCCACGGCGGCGTGGCGTCGAGGCGGGCCCGCCATTCGTCGCGCCACACCGTTCCGCGGAACGAGGCGTCCGGCGGCATCGCGTTCATGGCCACCTGGCTGACTGCGTACTGCGACAGCTCGCTGGCTGTGACACAGCCGCCGCGGTAGTGGACGTCGTCGAGGTAGCGGTCATCCGTCGCCATGACCGGGACGATGGCCCGGAGGTGCGGCGGTCGCAGGGCGGCGACCTGGATCGATGTGAAGCCGCCATACGAGATGCCCCACATCCCGACGTCGCCGCTGCACCAGTGCTGTGCGGCCAGCCATTCGACCGCGTCGTAGCCGTCCCGCGTCTCGTCGGCGGTGTACTCGTCCATCGCGACGCCTCCGGACGAGCCCGTGCCACGGACGTCGAGGCGGCACAGCGCGAAGCCGCGGGCGGCGAACCACTCGCCACGAGATGTATCCGCGTTCCGGCGCCAGTTGTCCTTCCCGTACGGGATCATCTCGAGGATCGCCGGGAAGCCGGCGTCCGCGGCGTCACCGCCAGCCCGGATCACGGGTCGCCAGATGTTCGCCGACAGCTCCGTCCCGTCACGGACGACGATCCGCGCGTCCCAGTCGACGGCGACGTCGTAGCGCGGCTCCGGCGCGTGGCGGCCTTCGGTCATCGGGGCATCGGGCCGAGTCTACGGGCCACTCCCGACGCGCCGACGGCGCCGCTCGTGCCGTGCGACGATGCCGGCATGGAGGGCCGCTTCGTCCGTCACACCCGCCGCGTGGTGTACGAGAACCCGTGGATCACCGTCTGGCATGACGAGGTCGCTCGACCCGACGGCAGCCCGGGCATCTACGGGGTCGTCCACTTCGAGAACCTGGCAGCCGGCGCTGTCGTCCTGGACGACGAGGATCGGATCGTCCTGGTGGGCCAGCACCGGTACACCCTCGATCGCGGCTCATGGGAGATCCCGGAAGGCGGCGTGCCGCCTCACGAGACCGCCCTGGAGGGGATCCAGCGTGAGCTCCGGGAGGAGACCGGCCTCGAGGCGACGGATTGGCGCGAGATCGGCCGGCTGGACCTGTCCAACTCCGTGACCGACGAGGAGGCCGTGCTGTTCCTGGCGACCGGCTTGCACCAGGGGGAGGCGACGCCGGAACCGACCGAGTCGATCGCGACGCGCTGGGTGCCGTTCGACGAAGCCGTGGCGATGGTCCGCGACGGCTCGATCACCGATGCGATGAGCGTGGCCGCGATCCTCCGCGTCGCGCTGGATCGGGCCGCTGCCCGATGACGGACCGCACGCGCGACTGGGACGTCATCGTCGTCGGGCTCGGGGCCATCGGGTCAGCCGCGGCATACTGGGCGTCGTCCCGGCCGGGTACCCGCGTCCTGGGCATGGAGCGGTACGAGCTCGGCCACGCGAACGGGGCATCGGCCGATCACAGCCGCATCATCCGACTCTCGTACCACCGGCCCGACTACGTGCGGCTCGCCAAGCGGGCATACGAGTCGTGGTCGATCGTCGAGGCCGACGCGGACGAGCGGATCGTCACCGTGACGGGCGGGCTCGACCTCTGGCCCGCCGACCCCGCGATCCCGATGGCCGACTACACCGACAGCCTGTCGGCCGAGGACGTCCCGTTCGAGCTTCTTGATGCCGCCGAGATCCGCCGTCGATGGCCCGCCTGGCGTCTCGGCGATGACGTGATCGGCATGTTCCAGGCGCAGGGCGGTATCGCGGACCCATACCGCGGCAACGTCGCCCATCGACGACTCGCGATCGACCAGGGATCGACGCTGCTCGCCGAGACACCGGTCGATGCGATCCGCGAGGTCCGTGGGGCGTACGAGGTCGATGGGGGTGGGTCGACGTACACGGCGGGGCGCGTGATCCTTGCGACCGACGCGTGGACGAACGAGTTGCTCGCCCACTTCGACCGGCGACTGCCGCTGACCGTCACGCAGGAGCAGGTCACGTACCTGGCGGCGCCCGATCCGACGCTCTTCGCGCCCGAGCGTTTCCCTGTGTGGATCTGGATGGACGACCCGTCGTTCTACGGGTTTCCCGTATACGGCGAGGCAGGCCCGAAGGTGGCCCAGGATGCCGGCGGTCGGCCGGTCAGTCCCGACACACGCACGTTCGAGCCCGATCCCGCGATCAGCGCGCGGGTCCGCGCGTTCGTCGACGAGCATCTGCCCGACGCCGGCGGGAACGAGATCCTGACGAAGACCTGCCTCTACACGCTGACGCCCGAGCGTGACTTCGTCATCGACCGCATCCCGGAGGCGCCAGGCGTGGTCGTGGGGCTCGGCGCGGCCCATGGCTTCAAGTACGCATCGGTCATCGGGCGCATCCTCGTCGAGCTGGCACTCGACGGGAGCTCGCCATCGGATGGCGAGATCGAGGCCTTCGGCATCGATCGGCCAGCGCTCCTCGACCCATCGGCAGAGGCGCGCCGGCTGGTCTGAGCCGTCGTGGGGCAACGTCCGGCCTGCGACCCATCAAGCGACACGTTTCCTTGCGCCTGACGGCGGCGTGTGCGACGGTACCGCCGATCCGGCCGGCGACGGTCGCGGATCGATGAGGAAGAGGCGGTCCGCTGGGAGAGGCGACGGATCGTCCTGGAGGAGGAGTCGATGCGGTCGACCATCCGTGCCCGGTCGGGCCGAGTCCTGGCCATCGTCGGTCTGCTCGCGGCGGTGCTCGCGCCCGCGATGTCGACCGTCAAGGCGGCCGAGGGTGATCTGGTCCTCAAGGTCGGGACCGATCAGGAATTCTCTGGTCTGAACCCGTGGCACGCGGTGTACGTGCTCGACTACGAGGTCTTCACGCTCAACTACGACCTGCTGGTCGGCTACGACGCGAACCTCGGGTACACCGAGGGCTTCGCGACGTCGTGGACCACGTCGGACGACGGCAAGGAGACCACGTTCAAGATCCGTCCGGGCATGAAGTGGTCCGATGGTGAAGCCGCGACCGCCGACGATGTCGAGTACACGTTCCAGCTCGTCCTTGACGCCCTCGGCGAGGAGACCACGCTGGGTTCTGGCTACCTCGACGGGTACGTGTCGTCGGCGGGCGTGACCAAGGTCGAAGCCACCGATCCGGAGACCGTGGTCATCACGACCGAGACCGCGACGCCGCTCCTCCTGGCCGCCTACGTTCCGATCCTGCCGAAGCACATCTGGGAGAAGTACACCCTCGACCAGATCGCCAACGCCGAAGGGAACGGCTTCTTCTCCAATGACCCGCCCGTCGTTGGGACCGGGCCGTACCAGGCCGTCGAGTTCGAGTCGGGCCAGTTCATGCGGTTCGCGCGGAACGAGAACTACTGGGGCAAGCAGGGTGCGGCTGACGAAGTGATCATCACCCACTTCGAGAACAACGACACGATGACGCAGGCCCTCCGCAACGGTGAGCTCGACTATGCGCGGGGCATCAACGCGGACGCCTTCGACGCGCTCGAGGGGCAACCGAACATCGTGCCGGTCGAGGGGTTCGCGAACGGCTATTCGTACCTGACGTTCAACGGCTACCCCAAGGCGATCGAGGGCGGCGGCGCTTCGACGAGGGCCGTCGCCGACCCCGCGTTCCGTGACGCCCTGGCGTGGGCCGTCGACCTGCCGCAGCTCGTCGACCGCGTGCTCGCCGGACACGGGACGCCCGGCACCAGCCTCCTGCCGCCATTCCAATCGAAGTGGTACGTGGCACCGGCTGCAGACGTGCAGCGCAGCTTCGACCTGGCGAAAGCCGACGAGAAGCTCACCGCGGCGGGCTACGCCAAGGATGCATCCGGCCAGCGACTCGACAAGGAAGGCAAGCCGATCACGCTTCGGATGACGTGGCCCGCGTCCGAGTCGGAATTGGCCACGGCGGCGCAATTCATCACCGAGTGGTGGGGCGAGCTCGGCATCAAGGTGACCGCCGGGGTCACCGAGGACGAGACCCTGCTCGTCGACCTGACACCCCCCGAGGCAGACGGCAAGGCGAACTTCGACACGTACATGTGGGGATGGGTCGGCGACGTCGATCCGACCTCGCTGCTCGAGCCCTTCACGACCGACCAGATCGGAGGCTCGAGCGACACGTTCTGGTCGAACGCCCGCTTCGACGAGCTGTTCAAGTTGCAGGCCCAGACGCTCGACGAGACCGAGCGCAAGGCGATGCTCCAGGAGATGCAGGAGATCTTCTACCGCGAGGTCCCGAACATCCCGCTGTACTACGACTCGGAGCTCCATGCGTACCGGACCGACCATTTCGGTGGGTGGCAGAACCAGCCGCCCGACAACGGCACGCCGCTGTTCGGTTTCGGCCCCATCGGCTACACGCTGCTGACCGACGCCACCGCCGCGCCGAGCCCCTCGGCGAGCGAGGCGACGGCGCCGTCGGGTGCGGCATCTCCCTCGCCCACGGGTGGCGGCACCGGGTCGCCGACGAGCGGCACCGGCTCGAACACCGGTCTGCTTCTCGTTCTGGGGGCCGTCGTGGTTGCCGCGGTCGCTGGCACCCTTCTGATCCGCCGGCGCGGCGCGAAGGCGACCGAAGAGGAGTGATGGCCGGGCACGCGGGAGGCGCGGCCGGATCTCCCGGACCGCGCTCCCGCCCCGTGCTCGTCGACTGATCGCCGACCGTGGCGACACGTTTCCTCGCTCGCCGCCTCGGTCAGGCGGTCGTGACGATCGTCTTGATCGTCCTGGTCAACTTCCTGCTGTTCCGGGCGATGCCCGGCTCGCCGGAGCGCATCCTCGCCCGAAACCCCAATGTCTCGCCCCAGGCCATCCAGCAGACCCGGGAGCGCTGGGGGATCGACAAGCCGCTCTTCCCGGATCAGCTCGTCCGCTATATCGGCGCGACGCTGCAGGCGGACCTCGGCACGTCGTTCGGTCAGCGTGGTCGTCCTGTCACCGAGGTCATCGCCAGCCGCCTCGGCCCGACGCTGCTGTTGTTCGGCCTCGGCGAGGCCGTCGCCATCGTCATCGGCCTCGGGCTGGGCGCGTACGCGGGCTGGAAACGCGGCGGCGGCATCGACCTCGTCGGGAACGGTGTGTCGCTGGTCCTCTATTCCATGCCGTACTTCCTGCTCGGCATGATCCTGCTGCTGATCTTCGCGTCGACCTTGCACTGGTTCCCGTCATTCGGGATGACGACGCTCGGTGTCCAGCACGATGGTGCGGTCGAGTATCTGAGCGACCTCGCGGTGCACCTGGCCCTCCCCGTCGCCACCGTCGCGCTCGGGCTGATCGGCCAGTACTCGATCCTCATGCGCTCGTCGATCATCGAGACGCTGTCCGATGAGTACATCACGACGGCCCGCGCCAAGGGCATCACCGACACCCGCATCCTGCGCGCCCACGCCCTGCCCAACGCCATGCTCCCGACCGTGTCCCTTATCGCCATCAACCTTGGCTACGTCGTCGCCGGGGCGATCACGGTCGAGGTCGTGTTCAACTGGCCGGGCCTCGGCACGTTGACGGTCGACGCGCTGAAGGGCCGCGACTACCCGGTGCTCCAAGGCATCTTCCTGGTCCTCAGCATCTCCGTCGTCCTGGCCAACCTCCTCGCCGACATGATCTACGGCCGCCTCGATCCGCGGGTGCGCTCATGACGACGCCCGCGGCGACGATCGACCTCGCGCCGCTCGCTCCCGCGGCCCCGTCGGAGCATCTGCTCCGGCGGCTGGTGTCGAGGCCCGACGGCCTGTTCGGCCTCGCCATCCTCATCGTCTTCACGGTCCTGGCCCTCCTGCCCGAGCTCCTCGTCGGAACGCTGCAGACGGCGGTGACCGCCACCGGGGAACGGCTGCAGCCGCCGTCGCCCGGGTTCCCGCTGGGCACGGACGAGATCGGTCGCGACATGCTCAATCTCACGGTGCACGGCACCCGCATCTCGAT